>JAICYZ010000378.1 GCA_025933935.1 Chitinophagaceae bacterium | reverse complement strand
CTTAAAACAAAAATGAAACAATTTCTTACCATCCTTCTTATTTCTGCCGGAATATTTGGATTTTCAACGACCACTAACGCTCAAAAGATTGGTTATATAAGCGCTGACGAAATCATTCAACTGATGCCTGAAGCCGCCACTGTTCAGCAACAGCTTGATCAGTATCAACAATCTTTGTATCAAAATGCACAGGACAAACAAACCGCTTTTAATGAATCTTTGCAAAAGTTTTTGAAAGATTCATCCACGATGAGCCCAAGCCTGAAAGAAGTAAAAAGAGGCGATCTTCAGAAGCAACAACAGGAATTGGCCGGTGAACAACAAAAAATTCAAAATGATTTTGAACAAAAAAGACAGGAACTTTCTGCTCCTATTCAAAAGAAATTGCAAAATGCAATAGAAGAAGTAGCAAAAGAAAATGGTTATACTTATGTAATGCCAAGAGAAGCATTGATTGTAATGCCTTCTACAAATGACATAGGCCCGTTGGTGATAAAAAAACTTGGTTTAAAACAACCTTCAACAACCAGCCCTGTAAAAAAATAATAAAATAGTAAACAATATTTTTTCAAGCCACTCCTTAAACCGGGTGGCTTGTTTAATTTTGGCAAATGATGAAATCTCCGATCGGCGTTTTTGATTCAGGTTATGGCGGGCTCACGATTTTAAAAGAAATAAAAAATTTGCTGCCGCAATATGATTTTATTTATCTCGGAGATAACGCAAGAACGCCTTATGGACCGCGCTCTTTCGACACGGTTTATGAATATACTTTGCAATCGGTAAAATGGTTGTTTGCTCAAAACTGCCCATTAATTATACTGGCGTGTAATACGGCATCAGCAAAGGCTCTGCGAACAATTCAACAAAAATATCTTCCTGGATTTGATAATCAAAAAAGAGTGCTGGGAGTAATCAGGCCGACGGCAGAAATAATTGGAAAATATTCTTCATCAAAAAAAATCGGAGTTCTGGGCACAAAAGGAACTGTAAAGTCAGCATCGTATTTGATTGAAATTGAAAAGTCTTTCCCAGGAATAAAAGTGTTTCAGCATGCCTGCCCCATGTGGGTTCCGTTGGTAGAAAACAATGAATATTACTCTGAAGGTGCGGATTTTTTTATAAAAAAAGATATTGATATTTTATTAAAAAAATCAGCAGAAATAGATGCAGTGTTACTAGCATGTACCCATTATCCATTGCTTTTAGAAAAAATAAAAAAGCATTTACCGGAAAATATTAAAGTTATTTCGCAGGGAAATATAGTTGCCAAAAGTTTAGCTGATTATTTGCAACGCCATCCTGAAATAGAAATGAAATGTAGTAAAAACGGGACTTTGGAATTTTATACAACCGATTCAATAGAAGATTTTGATAAGCATTCTGAAATATTTTTTGGAGAAAAGGTGAATTCCAGCCACATTGATTTGTAATTTGGGAAAGTAACAATTGTTGTTATTTGTTCGTTTGCCGAATTTTTTCTGTACAAGCATTAACTCTTCAACATCTATTTTAACTCGTGTAATTCGTGTTCTATTTATCGTGTTAATTTGTTCTTTTTACCGAAGAATATTTTATTGCTGCAGGAAAATAAATCAAAATATTTTCTTACTTTTGCAACCCTTTCACAAGCAGCAGGGATGGTGCCCGGCTGAACATATTGAAACAATTTTAATTAAAAGGAAAAACATTAAACAATGCCGGGAAAAAAACGTACTTACCAGCCGCACAAACGCCGCCGCAAAAGTGTACACGGTTTCAGGGAGCGCATGTCAACCGCAAATGGCCGTAAAGTTTTGGCAAGCCGTAGAAAAAAAGGGCGCCATAAACTGACCGTTTCTGATGAACACGGAAGTAAAAAATAATCAATTTACCGTTAACATAAAATGTGTAATGAGGAGTAACAAAAAAGTTGCTCCTTTTTTTATGCAATTTCTCCTGCTTTTTTAACAGACTGCGTTTTTTGGAAAAACATTTGTTGAGTAACTTGCACAGAACACATTCAAGGTTGAAGGTTCAAAGTTTGGAAACCTTCAACTTTGAACCTTCAACTTTCAACCTTCAACCATGCGACTACATCATTTTTCAAAATACGATCCGAATGAAAATAATAAAACACCTTTTCAAAACCTGTTGGATATTTTCATGCAATTACTTACTTACACCAGTGGTGATGTGGGAGAGGCTTTGAGCTGGCTTACAGAATTAGATAAAGAATACGATTTGACGAACAATGAATACGGAATGGGCGATTTCATTGAAGACCTGAAAGACAAAGGATATATTGATGAAAATAAACAAAAAGGTGAAATAAAAATTACACCAAAAACCGAACAAGGAATCCGCAAACGCAGCCTCGAAGAGATATTTGGCAAATTGAAAAAAACCAAATCAGGAAATCATCAAACATTCAAACCAGGAAATGGTGATGAGATCAATCCGGAAACAAGGCCATTTCAATTTGGCGATACTTTGGAGCAAATCGATTTTACTGAATCGATCCGTAATGCACAGATCAACCACGGCACGGAAAGTTTTATGATGCAGGAAGACGATCTTGAAATACGGGAAACGGATTTTAAAGCACAAACTTCCACGGTTTTGATGATTGATATTTCTCATAGCATGATTTTATATGGCGAAGACAGAATTACGCCGGCAAAAAAAGTGGCAATGGCATTGAGCGAATTGATCACGACGAAATATCCTAAAGACACACTGGATATTGTTGTTTTTGGAAATGATGCCTGGACGGTTGAAATAAAAGATCTACCTTATTTGCAGGTTGGCCCATATCATACAAATACTGTTGCAGGGCTTGAACTCGCCATGGATATTTTGCGCAGAAGAAAAAATCCAAACAAGCAAATTTTTATGATCACGGATGGGAAACCAACTTGTTTGAAAATAGGAAAAAAGTATTATAAAAACAGTTTCGGTGTGGATAGAAGAATTTTAAACCGTTGTCTGAATCTTGCG
>JAICYZ010000234.1 GCA_025933935.1 Chitinophagaceae bacterium | reverse complement strand
TTAATCCTTCGTCTGCAAATTATGTAGATGCTTATTTAACAGCTTCTTCGGAAAATTTGAAATTGGTTACCACAAGCGGATATTTTGTTCGTGTCGGAAATACTGAAGATGAAATCAGCCTGTACCGGAAAAATTCAGATGGCACAAGCATCAAAATTATTGATGGCGAAAATGGCATTTTAAATCGCAGTAATAATGTTTTAAAAATAAAAGTTGTGCGCAATGAAATGGATGAATGGACAGTTTACCGCGACATAACAGGAACAGGAAATAATTATTCAAAAGAAGGAACAGTGATTGATTCTATCTATAATACTTCTTCTTATTTCGGATTTTTGATTAAACAAAGTTCATCTGCCTTTTTTCAAAAGCATTTTTTCGACGATATTGTAATAAAACATTTTGAACGTGATATCCAGGCGCCTGCAATTCAATCTGCAACAGTTATTTCAAGCAACCAAGTTGATCTTTTGTTTGATGAAATCGTTGAAAATAACAGCAGTAAACTATTTTCAAACTATTTTGTAAATAATAGCCTTGGAATGCCTTCCACTATAATACCAGATCCGGCGAATCAGCAATTAATACACTTATCATTTGATAAACCATTTACTAACGGTATACTATACACGTTAAATGTGAATGGAGTAAAAGATCTTTTTGGAAATGAAACCAGCAATGCAACAGTGACTTTTGTTTTTTATTCTCCACAGATTTGTGATGTGATCATTGATGAAATTTTTCCTGATCCAAATCCGCAGGTCGGCCTTCCTCTTTTTAAATTTTTAGAATTAAAAAATATGTCCGCTTTTCGCATCAACCTGAAAGACTGGAAATTAGTTGACGGCAATTCTACAGCAACTTTGCCTTCACACGATTTACTGCCTGATAGTTTCGTAATTGTTTGTGCTAACAGTTCTGCAAGTTCCTATTTGTCGTATGGCCCTACAATTGCAGTTCCTAATTTTCCTTCAATGAATATCAGCGGTGCGACGATAGTTTTAAAATCTCCGGAAAATAAAACCATTCATGCCGTTCAATATGATCTCAATTCTTATAAAAATGAATTAAAAAAATCGGGTGGATGGTCGATGGAAATGATTGATACAAAAAATCCTTGTGCAGGACCAGTTAACTGGAAAGCGAGTATTGATGCAAACGGCGGTACACCAGGAAGAAAAAATTCGGTTGATGGAATGATTAAAGATGAGACGGCTCCAAAATTATTGCGTGCTTTTGTTTCTGATAAAAACAACATTTCGCTGGTTTTTGATAAATCGCTCGATAGTATCAAAGCGGCTTCTGTAAACAGTTATAGCTTTGATAAGAACGTAATTGCTACGAATATTTCTGTATCTTCTCCTTTTTTTAAAGAGGTAAATATCAGTGTTGAAAACCAGCTCGAAACTGGAATTATTTACCACGTTGTTGCTAAAAACATTTCCGATTGTGCAGGAAATTTTATTGGAATAAAAAATTCAGCAAAGTTTGGGCTTCCACAAAATACCGATTCAATGGACTTGGTAATTAACGAAATTTTATTCAATCCTTTACCAGGTGGTGCAGACTATGTGGAACTTTATAATCGGTCAAAAAAGATCATTGATCTCAGGAAAATATTTATTGCAAACAGAAACAGCAGCAATGTTATCAGCAATATCCAACAGGTTAGTATAGGAAGTATTTTATTATTTCCTGGGGAATTTATTTTGCTCACGACGGATGTTGATGCAGTAAAAAGCCAATATTTAACCACAAATGCGGATGCTTTTTTACAAATGGATCACTTTCCCTCTTATCCAAATACAAATGGAAATGTAATTGTATTAAACGAACAGGGAAACGTTTTAGACGAGGTAGATTATTCGGAAAAATGGCATTTCCCGCTGATAAAAAATGTACAGGGTGTTTCTTTGGAAAGAGTAGATTATGATGCTCCATCCGTACAAAATAATTTTCATTCTGCTGCCACTTCTGTTGGTTATGGAACGCCCGGTTGTAAAAATTCACAATTGCAGATTACAGAAGATTTACCGTCAGGCATAGTCGTTGTACCTGAAATATTTTCTCCTGATAATGATGGCATCGATGATTTTGTTACCATCAATTATAGTTTTCCTTCTGCAGGTTATGTTGCTAATATTACTGTTTTTGATGCGTCCGGAAGACCGGTGCGCTACCTGCAAAAAAATTCTTTAAGTGGAATTAAAGGCTCTTACCGTTGGGACGGTTTAGATGATAAAAATCGCAGGCTGCCACAGGGGATTTATATTATTTACACCGAAATTTTTAATACCGACGGAAAGAAAAAGGCTTTTAAAAATACGGTTGTTTTAGGAAGAAGATTTTAAAGAAAGATTTTTATTTCAATTTTTCATTTTGCTGATGCCTTTGTGCGTCACGCAAATTTTTCTTGTCGAAATTTTTATGAAAAGCGTCGGTCATATCCACCCCGGTTTGATTGGCGAGGCACATTAAAACCCAAAATACGTCCGCCATTTCGTCGGCGAGATTTTGTTCACTTTCATTTCCTTTAAAAGATTGTTCCCCATATTTTCTAACCATTATTCGTGATAATTCTCCCACTTCTTCCATTAATATTCCAAGATTAGTAAGCTCACTAAAGTAGCGTACACCTGTAGTTTTTATCCATTTATCAATATTTTGCTGTGCTTTTTTTATTGTGATTTCATTCATGTGAATTACTTTTTTTTGAATAAAGTGTTAGACACGAATTTCAGCATTATATTTCTATAACTGTTGCATTGTTTTTCAATATTATGACAGTAAAACAACAAATAAGGAAGATTCTTATTTCTTTTTTGTAATGAATGATCAAGGAAAAGTTCTTCTTTTATATTTTTTTCTGAAAAAGAAATGCGACAGGATTGTGTAAGGCGAAAGCTTTGCCTTAAAAATAGAGTGCCCCTGTAGAGAACAGGAGCACTTTACCAAAACTAACTGCTTATGAGTCGGTCGGAAATTTAGAACATTTTTTCTGATCGGCATAATTTATTTTATTTTATTTATACGCGATTTCAAAAACCAATTGCGTAATGAGATTTACAATTTTTTAGTCAAAAGATTTCGGATTAAACAGAATCCGTTCATCCGAAAACCGATCTTTTAAAAAATTTTTTTCAAAGAAAATTGATTTATACATAAAATCTGTACATTTAAACTTCCAAGTCACTTTTTGCGAATTCATTTATTCATTGTTTTAACGAAATCTATTTAAATCTTAAATTGAATACTTCAGCCCTTTCAAAATCCATTTTAAACCAAAAAATAAATTTTTGTAAATGAAATTTACCACCCGACTGCAGCTTTCTGCCATGATGTTCCTTGAATTTTTTATTTGGGGCGCCTGGTTTGTAACCCTTGGCACTTTTTTGATCAACAATTTAAATGCAAATGGAGGTCAGACCGCCGCAGTATTTTCCACACAATCGTGGGGTGCTATCATTGCTCCTTTCATTATTGGACTGATTGCTGATCGTTACTTCAATGCAGAAAAAATCATGGGTATATTGCACTTGTTAGGGGCCGTTTTGTTGTACCAGGTATATCATATCGGATCTGTTACGAATGTATACCCACCTGAGGTTTTCTATTACCTGCTCATCTATATGATTTTATTTATGCCGACACTGGCTTTGGTCAATTCAATTTCATTTAACCAGATGACGAATACTGAAAAGCAATTTCCACCGATCCGGGTTTGGGGAACGATTGGCTGGATCGTCGCAGGACTCGCTATCAGTTTGGTTTTTTTATGGGATTCATCAGAAAGTGTAAAAGCAGGTATGATGAAAAATACTTTTTTATTGGCGTCGATTGCTTCGTTGGTTTTAGGCATATTTAGCTTCACCTTACCAAAAACACCACCCAAGATCGCCAAGGGTGCAGAGGTAAAAGTGTCGGAAGTTTTAGGGCTAGATGCGCTGAAATTATTGAAAGACAAAAACTTCCTCATCTTTTTTATAGCGTCAATATTGATTTGTATTCCGTTGGCATTTTATTATCAATATGCCAATCCTTTCCTGCAGGATATAGGAATGAAAAATCCAACGGCAAAAATGAGTCTCGGACAGTTCTTCGAAATATTTTTCCTGTTGTTGCTTCCGTTTTTTTTCAAAAAATTTGGATTTAAAGTGACGATCCTGGCCGGCATGCTTGCCTGGGCAATTCGTTATGCTTTATTTGCTTATGGAAATGCCGGAGACCTTACGTTCATGCTGATAATAGGGATTATTTTACATGGTATCTGCTACGATTTTTTCTTTGTTTCCGGCCAGATTTATACTGATGCAAAAGCAGGTGTTAAATTTAAAAGTGCTGCACAGGGATTAATT
The DNA here is from genome assembly GCA_025933935.1 of Chitinophagaceae bacterium. Lineage (GTDB taxonomy): Bacteria > Bacteroidota > Bacteroidia > Chitinophagales > Chitinophagaceae > Ginsengibacter. Next base: position 1,740 of record JAICYZ010000234.1, on the reverse strand, counting down.
ACCTTAGCTACTTACGGTATTGGAATGTTGATTGGTTTTGAAATTGCCGGATTAATCGCGGATGCATACAAAACAGGAGAAAACGCTTTTGACTGGAAAATGATCTGGATCATTCCTTCTATCATTGCACTCATCGTCTTTTTATTATTTGCTATATTCTTTAACGATAAAAATGAAAAGCCAGTAGATCAAACTGTGAAAATTTAAAAATGAATTCAAAACAAAGCAGAAGATCGTTATTAAAACATCTTGCCGTCGGCGCCTCCGCGATTGCATTTTCACCAGGCAAATCAATTGCCGCCGTTTCTGAGAAATTGGAAGACAAATTCCCAAAACTGAAAGGAAATATTAACCATTCTGTTTCCAGGTGGACTTTTGGTTATTTGCCTCTGGACCAGTTGTGTGAAGAAGTAAAAAAAATTGGTTTTTCTGCAATCGATCTGGTTGGCCCAAAAGATTGGCCTACATTGCAAAAGCACGGTATTTTCAGTTCCATGTGTTATACAGCCGGTGATAATAATTTATACAAGGGACTTAATCATACCGAGTATCATGAAAAGCTGATTAAAGAATATTTAGATGTAATACCTATTATGGCCAAAGCGGGTTATAAAAATCTGATTTGTTTCAGCGGTGCAAGAGCAGGTATTGATGACGAGACCGGAATGAAAAATTGCAAAACTGCGCTTGAAAGAATTTTGCCGACGGCAGAAAAAAATGGCGTTACGATGGTGATGGAATTATTGAACAGCAAAATCGATCACAAAGATTACCAGTGCGATCATGTGGAATGGGGAGCAGAACTTTGCAAACGGATCAATTCAGATAATTTCAAATTGCTTTTTGATATTTATCACATGCAAATCCAGGAAGGTGATATCATTCGCAACATTCGCGATTATCATCAATACATTGCTCATTACCATACAGGCGGTGTGCCCGGAAGGCATGAAATAAATAATTCTCAGGAACTATATTATCCGGCTGTCATGCGAGCTATTGTTGACACCGGATTCAAAGGATATGTAGCGCAGGAATTTATGCCGACTTATAAAAATAAATTGGATTCCCTAAAAGAGGCGATACAGATTTGTGATGTCTGAAAACCTTTCGATACACAAGGAAATGTAAATTGTTATTATTTGTTGCTTTACTGTTATCAAAAAAATTAAAATTCAAACTTGTACCTCACCCTAAATCTTATTTCTAAAATTTAAACTCCATGGCAGAAAATACTTATGATGCAATTGTCATCGGCTCCGGCATCTCCGGCGGATGGGCTGCGAAAGAACTAACCGAAAAAGGCTTGAAAACCATCATGCTCGAAAGAGGGCAAAATATAGAGCACGTAAAAGATTATGTAAACGCTGTAAAAGGCCCGTGGGAATTTCCGCACCGGGGCGGACGCACCCAGAAAATGATCCAGGACCATCCGGTGTTGAAAAGAGACTACCCCCTTAATGAAATGAACCTTGATTGGTGGGTAAATGAACAGGATTGCCCTTATGTGGAGGTAAAACGTTTTGACTGGTTCCGGGGATATCACGTGGGTGGCCGCTCGCTTTTGTGGGGAAGACAAACTTACCGCTGGAGCGATTTTGATTTTGAAGCCAATGCAAAAGACGGAATAGCAGTGGACTGGCCGATTCGCTATAAAGACATTGAACCCTGGTATACCTATGTTGAAAAATTTGCCGGTATCAGTGGTTCCAAAGAGAATTTGCCACAATTGCCAGACAG
>JAICYZ010000449.1 GCA_025933935.1 Chitinophagaceae bacterium | reverse complement strand
GAATTGAAATAGCTAAGCATATCCCCTCCAAAATGAATCCAGTAAATACTCCATGGATTGTTGTCATTGCTGCCATAGGAATGCTTTACATTTTGGGGCAACATAAAAAATTCGTGGGCGCCAACTTCAAATTTTTGATCTTCGATTTTATACCATCCACTACCATCTACGCAATAAAAAAGAAAGTTTTCGGGTAATCCTTTTTTCCGGGAAGTATAATGCCCTGCTGCTTTTGGATAATAACCGAGGCCGCAAACGTAGAGCTGGTTGAGCATCGCTTTTACCAATACTTTTGATTTGAGAACCGGCTTAGGTATTTCAATTCGTTGACGTCCTTGTCCATACCAGATATTTTTATGTGATCCGCCTTTTTTTTCCATCTTTTAAATACTAATTCAATAAGGGCGTAAATTATAAAAAATAGCGAAATTGTCCATCATTATAGGAAAACCTGACATTGATTTTAACTTTTTGTGCCGATAATTTTGGTAACACAATAAAGCAATCAAAAAAGAAAGATTTTTAAAGGCCGTCTGATTGTTCTTGATCCTAAAGAAAAAGCTGGTATAAAATGGATTTAACTTTGCTGAGAAACACACTGGTTTTCTTCTCAATTAACGACGATTGATGATAATTTAATTTGCTAATCCGGTTAATAATTTTGTCCTTGAAAATACTTTTTTTAAAAAAGTATAATATAAAACATATGCCACGGAAAATGATAAATAAAAAATATTTCTGCATGCTGGCTTTCGTAGCCTTTTCCGCTTTGGCAACCGCTCAAAGTAATACACAGCAAACAAATAAGGAGCAGGCTTATATAAAGGTAATTGATCAGCGTGCACAAAAGATTGTCGCCACTCTTGATATTAAGGATGCCGCCAAAGCGAAAAGGGTAGAAGATATTATTGCAACCAGATATCATCAGTTAAATGATTGGCAAAATGCGGAAGAAGCAAAAGTGAAAGCAGCAAAAACCGAAAATACCAGCGATAAGGCAGCTTTGAAAGCGCAAATAGATTCCTATCAAAAAGAAGAAGATGCTAAAATTGATTCGTCACACAAGGACTACATTTCAGCATTGTCGAAAGAACTGACACCCCAACAAGTAGACAAGGTAAAAGACGGGATGACATACAATGTATTACCGATCACGTACAAGGGATACCAGGAAATGATACCTGATCTTACCGAAAAGCAAAAAGCACAAATATTTGCGTGGCTTACCGAAGCGCGTGAACATGCAATAGATGCGGGTACTTCTGAAAAAAAGCATTGGTGGTTTGGAAAATATAAAGGAAGGATCAATAATTATCTTTCTGCCCAAGGTTACGATCTGAAGAAAGAAGAAGCAGATTGGCAAAAAAGAATAGACTCAGCAAAAGCGTCTGCAGGTAAATAATTGCTGTCGAATATGAAATAATAATAAATAAATTCTTAACCATTGGGCTAAAAGCCACAATAAATTACTGTTTTAATTTTTTACACTTAAAGATTTAAAAATGAATCTACATTTTACTAAAAGTACACTGATCCTGT
>JAICYZ010000207.1 GCA_025933935.1 Chitinophagaceae bacterium | reverse complement strand
TGATTTCCCCGCTAAAACTAAACAAGAAGTAGCGTCCGACATAATAAATACCATTATCCAATATAGAAATGAATAAGATTTCCCTGTTTTTTTTATTGACATTTTTTAGCTCGCTCACCAATGCACAGGAACTTCGTGCAAGAGTAAGTGTTTTGAGCAACCGCGTCGCAAATAATGTAGATAAAAAAGCATTCCAAACGCTAGAAACAGCTCTCAATAATTTTGTAAATAATACCAAATGGACTACCGATAATTTTGGCACAAATGAAAAAATTGATTGCAGCTTTTTATTAAACCTGGAATCCACCGGCGATCCGAATGTATATAAAGCTTCACTCACCATTCAATCGGGAAGGCCTGTATTTAATTCCTCGTATGTCTCGCCCATGATCAATTACCAGGATAATGATGTGGTTTTTAAATATGTCGAATTTCAACAGTTGGAATTTAACGATACGCGCGTTTCAGGCAGCGATCCTCTTGTATCGAATCTTACCGCCGTTTTCGCTTATTGGATTGATATGATCCTTGGTTTTGATTACGATTCATTTGCAATGAGGGGCGGAAACTTATATTTTCAAAAGGCACAGAATATCGTGAACAACGCACCGGAAGGACGCAACATTTCGGGGTGGAAAGCATTTGATGGAACACACAACAGATACTGGCTTGCAGAAAATTTGCTGAATGCCAAATACAGTCTTTTTCATGAGGCGATCTATGATTATTACCGCCTCGGAATGGACAAATTATATGACCAGGAAGCGGTTGGAAGAACGGCGATTCTAAATGTACTCAATCTGCTAAATTCGTTCAATAGCGATAACACCGCGACAATGATTCTGCCCTTTTTTTTCCAGGCAAAAACGCAGGAACTAATCCAGGTTTTTTCAAAAGCAAGTCCCCAGGATAAAGCAAAAGCGCTTGATTTTTTAAAACGCCTCGATCCCACATCATCTAATAAATATGAGGCAGCATTAAAATAATGAAAAACTTTCTTTATCTTATTTTTTTAATGATGCTTTTTTCGTGTGGTAAAAGCAATAAACCTCCTTCCTCTCTTATTCAGCCGAAAGAAATGCAAAGCATTTTGTGGGATGTGATGAGAGCCGAAACGCTTGCTTCACAAATCGGCCACAGAGATTCTTCCGTAGATGTAGCTATTGAAACAAAAGTTCTATCCCAAAAGGTGTTCAATATTCACGAAACAGATTCAGCATCTTTTAATAAAAGTTATAACTGGTATGTGAAACATCCGGACGTATTAAAGATTATCTTTGATAGTCTTTACATTCAAAAGGAAAGAGAAAACAACTTGCGTTCAAGGAAGAAAAATATGCCCGATTCATTAATAAAATAGTTTATCATGAATAAAGTTTTTAAAGATGCCGGCGAAGCCCTTCATGATATTTCCGACGGAAAAATAATCATGCTTGGCGGTTTCGGCTTGTGTGGCATTCCTGAAAATTGCATCGCTGCTTTGGTGAAAAAAGAAGTGAAGGAACTGACGTGCATTTCAAACAATGCCGGCGTTGATGATTTTGGGATCGGGTTGTTATTAAAAAAGAAACAATTAAAAAAAATGATTGCTTCTTATGTGGGTGAAAACGCAGAATTTGAACGGCAATTATTAACCGGCGAACTGGAAGTTGAATTAATTCCGCAGGGAACACTTGCTACCCGGTGCATGGCTTCCGGTTATGGAATGCCGGCGATCTTTACACCGGCCGGAGTTGGAACCGAAGTAGCGGAAGGAAAAGAATCGAGGGTATTTAATGGGAAAGAATATTTGATGGAATATGCATTTGACGCTGATTTCGCTTTGGTAAAAGCGTGGAAAGGCGATACAGCCGGCAATTTAATTTATAAAGAAACGGCGCGTAATTTTAATCCTTTGATGGCAATGGCGGGAAAAATAACCATTGCAGAAGTAGAAGAATTGGTAGAAGCAGGGCAACTAAACCCAAACGAAATTCACACGCCCGGAATTTATGTTCATCGTATATTTAAAGGAAGTGTTTATGAAAAAAGAATAGAACAGAGAACAATTCGCCAATCAGCCCATTAATTATGTTAGACAAAAATCAAATAGCGCAACGGATAGCAAAGGAATTGAAAGACGGCTATTATGTAAATCTCGGGATTGGCATTCCAACATTGGTTGCGAATTTCATTCCTGAAGGCATCACTGTTACCCTTCAATCAGAAAATGGATTGCTGGGAATGGGGCCATTTCCATTGGCAGGAGAAGAAGATCCTGACCTCATCAACGCCGGTAAACAAACCATTACTACACTACCTGGCTCTGCTTTTTTTGACAGCGCGATGAGCTTTGGAATGATTCGTGCCGGAAAAGTGGATCTTACTGTACTCGGGGCAATGGAAGTGAGTGAAAATGGTGATATTGCCAGTTGGAAAATTCCCGGAAAAATGGTCAAAGGAATGGGCGGCGCAATGGACCTGGTTGCCAGCGCAAAAAATATTATTGTCGCCATGATGCACACGAATCCAAAAGGCGAATCGAAATTATTAAAAAAATGCAACCTTCCGCTAACGGGAATTAAATGTGTAAAAAAGATTGTTAGTAACCTCGCTGTTATTGAAGTTACTGACAATGGTTTTCGTTTACTTGAAAGAGCCCCCGGCGTAACTGTAGAAGAAATTCAAAATAAAACTGAAGGCAAACTGATTGTTGAAGGAGATATTCCTGAGATGATTTTTTAAAACAATAAAATAGTTTTCTGGATTATTTATTTGTTTGCTGGTAATGCAAATTATGCCGTCTTCATCGCCTCCAAAATCTTTTCCTGCGCACTTTTCAATTCTTCCTTAGAAGGAGATAATTTCTTCCGGGTAAAATTGATATCATTCATCGTATTTAGGGGAATCAAATGCAGATGTGCATGAGGAACCTCAAGTCCAACCACACTTAATCCACAACGCTGGCAGGGAAATGATTTTTCTATCGCCGCAGCAATCGGTTTGGCAAATAATAAAACTTCTGAAAGATAATCGTCAGGCATATCCAGGAACTTGTCCACTTCTATTTTTGGAATAACCAACGTATGCCCCTCAACCAAAGGATTTATATCCAAAAAAGCATAAAACTTTTCATTTTCTGCAATCTTAAAAGAAGGAATTTCACCCTTGATTATCTTGCTAAATATCGTCATTGTCTTCCACTTGAATATTGAATATTGAAAATTGATTATTGAACATTGAACCTTCAAGAATGAGATTATTCAACCTTCAATCCTTATGCAGTTATTTTCTCCACTTTAAATTTGATCATTCCTGCAGGCACTTTTATTTCTGCAATATCACCTACTGCTTTTCCCAGTAGTCCATTTCCAATAGGTGATGCCGCTGATATCTTTTGTTCTTTCAGATTCGCTTCTTTCTCAGAAACAATCTGGTAGGTAACCTGTTTTTTTGTAGCCAGGTTGGTCAAGGTAACTTTTGTAAGAATAGAAACTTTACTGGTATCGATCGTACTTTCATCTACAATCCTTGCAGTAGCAATCACGGTTTCCAATTGTTTTATTTTAGCCTCAAGCAATCCCTGTGCCTCCTTGGCAGCATCATATTCCGCATTTTCTTTTAAATCGCCTTTTTCACGTGCTTCTGCAATTGCCCTTGAGGCCGCCGGCCTATCCACACCTTTCATGTGTTGCAGTTCGGCCTGCATTTGGTCAAATGTTTCTTTTGTAACATAATTTACCTGGCTCATAACCTCATTATTTATTTTGTTATACCTTTTACAGAATAAAGAAAAAAAATACAACGCCCCATCTAAGACGTTGTATGAATACAAATATAAGAAGATTGAAAATTATTTCAAGCCTAATTTTTCTAAAAGAATTTTTGCCATTTTATATAATGCTTCGTGTGAGTAGCCGGCTATATGCGGTGTGAGAATTACGTTTGGTTGCGCCACCAGCCAGTTCAATTGCTGGTTTTCTTCTTTGTTATAAGTCTCCAATCTTTCATTCTCCATCACATCCAATCCTGCGCCGGCAATCTTTTTAATTTTCAAAGCAGCAATCAACGCTGCCGTGTCGGTTACTTTGCCGCGGCAGGTTGAAATAAAAAATGGTGCTCGTCCCAGTGAATTAAAGAAATGCTCATTAGCCATATGTTTTGTTTCTTCAGTTAGTGGCACATGCAAAGTGATCACATCAGAATAGCGGCAAACCTGTTCAAAATTCGCTTCTTTAATATAACCACCTCCGAAATCATACTTGTATTTGTCATACGCAAGAACCGTTACACTAAAAGAAGACAACAAGCGGGCAACAGCGGAACCTGTATTTCCATAACCAATAATTCCAACCGTTTTCCCTTCCAGTTCTATTCCCCTGTTTGCATCACGGATCCATTTTCTATCTTTAATTTCTTCAAAGCTTGAACAGATTTTGTTCGTCAGGTTTAATATCAATCCAAGCGTATGTTCCGCTACTGCATTGCGGTTTCCTTCAGGACTGCTTACGCAGCGGATGCCTTTTGATTCAGCATATGGCACATCAATTAATTCCATTCCGCTGCCCAATCTGCCGATCCATTTTAATCGAATCGCTTTATCTATCAACGGCTTATCTATTGGCATCCTGGTCGTCACAATTAATCCCTCCGCCTGGCTGATAATGCCACTCAATTCTTCATAATTTATTTTTTCCGCAAAAAGAACCGAGTAGCCATTATGCTGCAACGTGTCCGTTAAATAATTATGCGCTTTTGATGTTATAATTACCTGCTTGTTCAATTTTATTTGTTTTTATTCCTGTTTCTCATTGATCTTCGAATTTATCTTATACTTCCATTCACTATTGAAAATTAGAAATGTACATTATTTGTTTGTTTATAGGGAAATTTGTGACTTAATTGATATTGAATATTGAACATTGCTTATTTCTTCCAGTTGAAAATTGAACATTGACCATTTAATATTGCTTATTTTCTTCAACCTAGAACCTTCAACCTTTAACCTCCTAAACAACCGCAATCATACTAATTTCCACATTCACATCTTTCGGCAACGTTTTCACAGCCACCGTTTCGCGTGCAGGAAAATCCTTATCAAAATACTTTCCATATTCTGTATTTACTTCTGCAAAAAAGCTCATTTCTTTTAAAAAAATAGTTGTTTTAACTACATGCCCGAAATCCATTCCCGCTTCTTCCAATAATGCTTTTAAATTTTCCATTACCTGTGCAGTTTCTTCGGTAATATTTGCGTTTTTAAGATCCGATGTTCCGGGAATCAACGCTACCTGACCAGATAAAAATAAAAATCCTCCTGCTTTTACTGCCTGGCTATAAGGGCCGATTGGTGCCGGAGCTTTTGTTGTGTTGATAATTGCTTTATCCATGTTTGAGTTTTTTTAAAAGGCATTAAAGTTGCAAAACTTTCCATCAACTAACAAACCTATTTTTGCAAAAAATAAAGCATGAAGATTTTTGTATATGGAAATGAAGAACAACAAAGGGAAATTGAAAGCAATTTTCCGGCGGCTGATTTTGCCTTCAATTTCAAAAACAGACTTCCGGAAAGTAACGAATACAAAAATCACGATGCGTTTTTAATTCTTTCGGATTTTTCCGGCGCAATCGATTTTACTCTTTTTGAAAATAAACCGGTATTGATCAACGCGGTAACAGAAACGCTGTCGCAATTAAATTTCCCTTCAAATATCAGCAGGATTAATGGCTGGCCGGGTTTTTTAGAAAGAGACGTGTGGGAAATTGCCTCTACCGATGTGGAAAGAATCGAAAATATTTTTAAAAATTTCAGCCGCAGGATATTTTTCGTAAAGGATGAACCGGGATTTGTAGCTGCGCGCGTAATCATTATGATCATTAATGAAGCATTTTTTGCATTAGGTGAAAATGTGAGTAGCAACGAGCAAATAGATTTGGCGATGAAGCTGGGAACAAACTATCCGCTGGGCCCGTTTGAATGGGCACAGAAAATCGGCATCGAAAAAATTTATTCTTTATTAGAAAAATTATCAGAAAAAGAAGATCGGTATCTTCCGGCACCAGCTTTGGAAAAACGATTCTTACAACAGCAGCAAACGAAGATATAAAATGAATTATATTTTAAATATACATACCACGTCTGAAAAAGCAATTGTAAACTTGTGCGACGGGAATGTGATTTTAGACACTTTAGAAAATGATCATTCAAAAGAACACGCCGCTTTTTTACATACCGGTATCCAGCAGATTTTACAGCGAGCTGGTGTATCACCAAAACAATTAAAAGCCGTCGGAGTAACCGGTGGCCCCGGTTCATACACGGGGATCAGGGTAGGTTTAGCAACCGCAAAAGGGTTGTGTTTCGCGTTAAAAATACCGCTGATGATTTTTAATACTTTGGAACTAATGGCGTTTTCAGTGATCGAAAATACAGCGAATAAAAATGCCTGGTTTTGTCCGCTGATCGACGCGCGCAGGATGGAGGTTTTTACTGCAGTTTATGATGCTCATTTGAACGAAGTAATTCCGCCCTCAGCAATGATATTAGACGAGAATTCGTTTGCAAATTTATTAGGCACAATGCCGTTATACTTCTTTGGAAGCGGTGCGGTCAAATTCAAAAAATTATTAAACGATAATTCTTCACAGGCTTTTTTCCCGCCTGAAGTCGTTTCTTCTGAAGCACTTGCCGCCTTCTCATGGAATAAATTTCAAAAAAGTGAGTTTGAAAATTTAATGATATCCGAACCGATATACATTAAGGAATTTTATACGCCCGTAAAAAAATAACTTTTATTTTAATGTTTCATTACAAAATATATCTATTTACAATACGTATCTTTGTGTTTAGGAAAAACCTG
>JAICYZ010000323.1 GCA_025933935.1 Chitinophagaceae bacterium | reverse complement strand
TTCAAATGCTTTTATAATTTTCAACAGGTGAATCAGCCTGTAAATTCATAATTGCTTATTTTTCAGTTTTTATTGCAATTTTAATAACAACAATGACAGCAACAGAATGGAGTTATCTGATTTTCGGGATTGTTTTGCTAACTGCCATCATTTTTGATCTTGGATTATTAAGCAGAAGGTCTCACACAATTTCTATCAGGCAGGCATTTTACCAAACATTGTTTTGGGTTGGTTTGGGTTTCGGCTTTTTTATTTTTGTTTGGTTTGAAGATGGTCAAACGATGGCCCTTGAATATATTAGCGCTTACCTGATGGAATGGGGTCTTAGCATTGATAACATTTTTGTGTTCATTCTCATATTCTCTTATTTTAGGATTCCGGAACAACATGCAAACAGGGTTTTGCTACTGGGAATTTTGTTAGCCATTGTTCTGCGGGTTATTTTTATAACCGTTGGTATCGCTTTGATCGACCGGTTTTACTGGATTCTCTACATATTCGGTGCCTTCCTTGTTTATACAGGGATCAAAATGTTTTTGGTAAAAACGGAACAGGATTTTGATCCGCAACAGAACGTAGTTTATAAATTTTTAAAAAGAATGCTTCCACTTTCGCACGACAACAGCAGTGGAAAATTTACTCAGAAAATAAATGGTAGAACCCACTATACAATGCTTTTTGTAGTGATGATCATGCTTGCCGCAACAGACATTGTTTTTGCACTTGACTCAATACCTGCAGTGTTTTCTATTACTCAAAACAGAATGGTTGTTTACACCTCTAACATCTTTGCTGTTTTGGGTTTGCGTTCGCTCTTTTTTTTATTAAGAAGTGCTGTAGAAAAATTCAAATATCTGAAAGAGGGAATTGCGATTGTGCTGGTATTTATTGGGCTAAAAATGTTGATTTCTTTCTTTGGAATACATATCGATATTGCAGTTTCCTTGTTGGTAATTGTTGTTTGTCTTGGAGGATCGATTGTGTTTTCTATTTATAAAAATAATTTGGAACAAAAAAGAATCAATCGAAATAATTGAACGTAAGTATTCACTATACTATTAATGAGATTGCAACTATTTGTGAAGGAAAATGGTTGAATAAAAATATGTCTGTTGCCAGCCCGTCCTACCTTTCACTGGATAGCCGGAAAATTTCTTTTCCGGAAAGCACCGTTTTTTTTGCAGTAAAAAGTCAACATCACAATGCAAATTTGTTTATAGAAAATTTGTATGAAAGAGGCGTTAGAAATTTTGTGACTAATGAAAAAAATCTTGTTCTGGAAAAAATTTCATTGTCAAATATTGTCTTCGTTAAGGATACTGTCTCAGCTCTCCAAAAATTAGCAATCCACCATAGAAATAAGTTTCCAAAACAATGTTTACCTGTAATTGGTGTCACCGGAAGTAATGGGAAAACAATTGTAAAAGAATGGCTCAATCAGCTATTAGAAAATGACTATTCGATTGTACGAAGTCCGAAAAGCTTTAATTCACAAATTGGTGTTCCATTGAGTGTATTAAATATTAATGCAGATAACAATTTAGGAATTTTTGAAGCAGGAATTTCACAACCCGGTGAAATGAAAAATCTCGAAAAGATAATAAAACCAACGATTGGAATTTTTACAAATATTGGTAACGCACATGACGAAGGATTTAAAAACAGGAAAGAGAAGATTAAGGAAAAACTCGTTTTATTTAAAGATGCAGATTACTTAATTTTTTCTGCTGATGATCAATTCTTATCGAATGAAATAGAATCGTTCAGAGAGAAAAATAAAGAATTACGATTGTTTTCATGGGGAAAGGAAAGCGGTAATATTTTGCAAATTAACGGAATTAAAAAAAGAACATCATCGTGCATAATTGATACACTTTACCAAAGGAAAAAGGTAACTATTGAAATTCCTTTTACTGATGAAGCTTCGATTGAAAACGCAATTCATTGCTTATCCGTTTTGTTTATTTTAAAGAGAAATCAAAAAGAAATCCTGGATTGCTTTCAGTCCTTATATCCAATAGCGATGCGCCTCGAGATGAAAAAAGGCATTAATCATTGCAACATTATTAACGACAGTTATAGCAATGATTTATATTCATTAGGAATCGCACTTGACTTTTTAGATCAACAGAAACAACATAAAACACACAGCATAATACTTTCGGATATTTTGCAATCCGGAATGGAGCCGCAAAAATTATATGCTGCGGTTTCAATGTTATTGCAAAGAAAAAATGTTGATCGCTTTTTCGGAATTGGCGGCGATATTTTTTCTCAGCAAAAACAATTTTCCCCGATAAAAAACAAGTCGTTTTTTAAATCAACTGAAGAATTTTTAAGCAACATATTTCTTTCCAATTTCAGTGACGAAGCGATTTTAATAAAAGGCGCGCGTTCATTTGAGTTTGAAAAGATCAGTCATTTATTAGAACAAAAAGTTCATCAGACCGTACTGAGCATTAACCTGAGTTCTATTGTGTTTAATTTAAAAAAATACAAAGAAAAATTAAAGCCGCGAACAAAAATTATGGCTATGGTAAAAGCATTCAGTTATGGCAGCGGAAGTTATGAAATCGCATCTGTGCTGCAGTTTAATAAAGTAGATTATCTCGCTGTGGCGTATGCCGATGAAGGAGTAGAACTGCGTAAAGCTGGCATCACCTTGCCGGTTATGGTGATGAATATTGACAACAGTACTTTTGATTCTATTTTGAACTATAACCTGGAACCTGAAATATTTTCTTTTGCATTATTGAATGATTTTACCGCCTTTTTGAAAAAATCTGAAATAAATGATTACCCGGTTCATATAAAAATTGATACAGGTATGCACCGGCTGGGTTTTATGGAAAACGAAATCGATCTACTTTGTAAAAAAATTTCAGAGAATCATTTCATAAAAGTGAAGAGCGTGTTCTCACACCTTGCCGCAAGCGAAGATCCGACACAAGATCATTTTACATCTTTTCAATTTTCGCTTTTTAAAAGCTGCTGTTCTAAAATTGAAAAATCGCTCGGTTATTCTTTTTTACAACACATTGACAATACTTCCGGCATCAGCCGGCATCCCGATTTTCAAATGGACATGGTTCGCCTGGGTATTGGTCTTTATGGAATCGATAGCAATGCTCAAATGCAAACGAATTTGAAAAATGTATCCACTTTAACTACTACTATCTCTCAAATAAAAAAAATCACTGCAGGCGAAACAATAGGTTACGGACGAATGGGAAAAGTGGAAACAGACAGTACCATCGCCGTTGTCAGAATCGGTTACGCCGATGGATATCCAAGAAGATTAGGTAACGGCCAGGGAAAAATGTTGTTAAAAAACAAGCTGGTTCCCGTAATAGGAAATGTATGTATGGATATGACCATGCTGGACGTCTCCACGGTAAAAAATTTAAAAGAAGGCGATGAAGTAATCATCTTCGGCGAAGCCCTTTCATTGCAAATGCTCAGCTCCTGGGCAGAAACGATTCCTTACGAAATAATGACCAGAATTTCTGAAAGAGTGAAAAGGGTCTATTATCAGGAATGACAAATGTGTTTATATCTTCATATAAATACTTAAAAAATCACATGAAATTATAAATAAAAGTAATTGTAAAAGTTTTGTGATGTGGAAATTTTTGCCCAGTAAACGAAGTTTTGGCATAAATATTGCTCAAATAAAGAAACAAATTTCACTTTAAATCACATACTTTAACCTAATCAAACGAGATGCCAATATTTACAATCAAAAACCTGAGAACGAGAAAAAATGAAATAACCTGCTTCTTGAAACAATCTTAAAATTTTGTTATTTAATAAGATTTAAGGTGGATTAAATCCCTCGCCGTCCCTTTAAACCTTCTGCCCAAGCCCTATGAAATTGGTATTAAAAACCTTTATAATCTAAAATATCTAATTGTAATTCAAATGTTAAAGAAACACGCCCAGCAATGCCTGCTACTCCTAACTTTTGTTGTATTTGCGTTTACAGCCAACGCTACAACTTATTACATTTCCAGTGATGGAAATGATTCCAATTCCGGAACTGATGCCTC
>JAICYZ010000266.1 GCA_025933935.1 Chitinophagaceae bacterium | reverse complement strand
TGATAAACCGAAGTGTTTTACTTTTCCTTCTTTAATTAAATCTTTGACTGTTCCCCCAACATCTTCAATCGGTACATTTGGTCAACGATGTTTTTTTAATGCAAAGGTCTTTCCATTTTTTTTGTGTTGGTGGTATACAAATGGCCGATATATCTGCCAATATTGCTGATTACAGATTGCTTATTAAAAAAAAGCTGAACAAGACGGTAGTTCTGCGAAACCGTCCGTTAATTAATTGGCAAAACTTTTGAATAGCAGCTAACTATAAAAATTGAAAATCGTGACGAATATAGAATTGGCAGAATTGTACGAACGAGATATTGAAAAACTCATCATTGAAATCAACTTATTCAAAAATGAGGAGAACGTTTGGAAGACTACCGGCAGCATCAAAAATTCTTGTGGAAATTTAGCATTGCACATTATTGGAGGACTCAGCTTTCACATCGGCACCACGCTCGCTAATAGCGGGTATATAAGAGATCGGGACGAGGAATTTATTGCAAAAGGCACTTCTCGTAAAGCATTGACAGAGCAGCTAAGAACTCTAATCCCTTCAATAAAAGCGACTATTCTTTCAATGTCTGAAGAACGACTTAATGAACCTCATCCAAAATTTTTTGACAAAGAAAACGCAACGATTAGCTATGTACTGACACAACTGCTTTTACATCTAAACTATCATACCGGACAGGTAAATTATCTTCGACGTGCGTTTGAATAACCGATAAACTTTTTGAGGCTTAAAAACACGGTCGGGTATTTGTGCAACATGTCAGACACCGGTTGTTTCAGCGTTCTTATCCATAAACTACTGAGATCACGTAATAGCGAGAACAGCCTGATTCTCGTCGCACATTATGTACAGCGGTTTTCTTTATATTTTGATTGTCTTTCTTTCCCATCTTTAACTGACTACAGTAATCTCTTATAGGCTGACTAGCTATAAAACGAAACTTGTCTTAATTCTTTATTTGAAAATCAGGATTGCCCGTTTGCCACAAGCCGAAAGCAAACATGTTGGCAAAGTTTTTAAAGGTTACGGATTTGTCTTCTGTAAAGTGACCGTCGTCATAATTTACATCTAACAATACTGGTCTTCCTGAGGTGGTTGCATACTGCAATGCAGCTGCGAATTTTGCGGGCTGCCAGGCAATTACCCTTGGGTCGTTCCAGCCACATACACACATTACAGCCGGGTATTTTACCCCTTCTTTTACATGCTGCAAAGCATCCATTTCATACAAAGCCCTGCTTTCTACAGAATCTTTTACCGTTCCGAATTCGGGAATATTTATGGGGCCATTGGGTCCGTTTTCCAATCGAAGGGCGTTGCTGCAACCTACGTTATCTATGGCTGCGGCAAACAGATCAGGCCTTGTAGTGATCGCCCTGCCTATGGTGATTCCGCCGGCACTGGTGCCCATTCCTGTTAGTTTTCCTGCAGAAGTGTATTTGTTTTTAATTAAATATTCGGCACAGGATATCAGGTCTTTCCAGGTATTAGGCTTGGTAGTTTTATAACCGGCCTTATACCATGCCTCACCTTTTTCGCCGCCGCCTCTTGGATGTGCCACTGCATAAATAACGCCTTTGTTGACCAATCCAAGCGTCAGGATACTAAATGATGGAGTAAGAGATATTCCATAAGCGCCATAACCTCTGAGCAGGCAATTGGCACTTCCGTCTAATTTTATTTTTTTATTATAAACAATGGAAAGTGGGATCATCACGCCATCATGTCCTTGAACTTCAGTTTCCACTACCACAATATCATCCATTCCCGGATAATTTGCTTTGACATTAAAAGCGCTCAATAGTGTTTGCTGATTATCGGCACTGTAATCATAAAGGGTAAGCGGCTGTTTCCATGAAGTAATTTCGAGATATCCGTCATTGGACTTTATTCCGTAAGGCGTTAACACTTTTCCATTTGGCCCACAACCTTCCAGGGGTAATTTTACAGAAGCCATGTCGCCGTTATGCAGGTTATATTGTTTAGCGCCACCATTAATTCCATCCGAATAAGAAATGAATAAATAATCTTTGGAACGTGCCATAGCGGTGATCTTATCCTTTCCTTCCGGCATCACTACTTTTGCATTTGAAAGGCTGAAATTTTTCAGGCTGCTTTTGATGATCTTATATTGGGGCGCTTTTTCATAAGTAAGCATAAAGATATCATCTCCATCCATTGACAGCGCTGTTACGTGGTCTTTTTTCTGTAATAAGGGCTTCCAGTTAATCACCGGGTTTAACAGATCCGAAGCCGGTGCATAATAGCAGGTAATATCGTTGCTGACTGTAGAAGGCGCTGCAAACAGGTACTTAAAATCTTCACTAAAAGAGACTACGCAAAAATCAGCAGATGTGAGACCGAGATTCGGATATTTGCGTTTGGAAAAAATTTCTTTATCCTCCGAAGGCGCAGTTCCAATTGCATGATACATAGCGCGGGAATCGGATTCCAGGTCCATGGATTTATTATCTCCCGACTTGAGCATTAAATACAGGAAACCCTTGTTATCAGCCGTCCACCCAAATACTACATAAGTCGGATAGATACTTTGCGGATCTATTTTTTTGGAGTCCACATTGATGGTGTAGGTCCGGCATATTTCAGCGCCACCTTTTGTAACAGCCAGCGCCACATATTTGCCATCTTCAGACGCTGAAAATGAATTGAGACTGAAAGGAGTGCCGTCTTTATCAACGCCGGGGTCATATAACAAAGTTTCCGGGCCGTTTTCACCATCGCGGTAATAAAGCTTTCCCACTTTTTCGTCGGGTAATAATTTTTTATAAAAATAGCGGTTGTTCTTTCTTATAATGTCAGTGATCCTTACGGGTGATAAGGCATCTAACTTTTTAAAAGCTTCCACCAGTGAATCTCTGCCGGGAATTTTATCAAGGTAGCTGTTAGTATAATCCGCTTGCGCTTTGAACCAGTTTACTACAGTTGAATCTTTCATATTTTCGAGCCACCGGTAGTTATCGGTAACTTTCATTCCGAAATAATCGTCGGTAACAGGGATTCTTTGTGTTGGAGGTGGAGTAGCGCCTTTGTCACCTTGATTTGCCATAGAATTTGTGCAGGAGATATAAAATACAGGACAAATCAGAAGAAATAAAATTGCTTTCATGATTTTTATTTTTTGTTTAGAAAAAGATGGACGTAGAAGAGGGTAGAAGCGCCGTCAGAGAGTATCACGGATTTGAACAGGAAAGATAAGTATTTTTTAAAAAGGAATGTTTTTTCTTGAAAGTTTTTTATGCCATGGAAAAGACATATTGCGTAAAAATCTTACAATCATATAAGCTGAAAATTTTAGTTCGGACAATGGAAAGTAAATGTCTGAACATGATTAATAAGATTGACCGATGGTAGGATATGCATTTTTCGATTGGATGATGATGGTGAGAATCACACAATCATTTAATCTCGAAAATCTTGGTTCAGACAAATGAATTAAGCTCGTTATTTCTCTGCCCAATAATCTACTACGCTTACATCATCGGCAATGTCAAGGGAAAGCGGAAAAAGGCTGGCATACAAAGGAATCTTTCTGTAGGAATTTAAGTCTTGCCGGGACGCAAATGTGGTAACATAGATATGCTTTACCACACTGCTATCGCGGGGAGAAATATTAACGCCCCACTCAAAACTTTTTACCAAAGCATTTTTTGAAAGTGTGCTATAGATATTATCCAGTGCCTGTATGCTATCCGCTGATGCACCAGGCTTAAATGTAATGATAACAGTATGCCTGAAAAGTGCAGATGAATTTTGAGCCTCGGCTGTATGTGCGTAAAACAAGAAAGCAACAGCAAGGACAGCGACAGTAAATATATTTTTCATGTTTAAGAATTTCGAAGAGTAATCTACTGATAATTTTTTAATACCGGTTAAAAAGCGATTTGAGTTATATGGATTCAGCCAGGAGAAAAGGTTATTGCCGAACAGAAAGGGAAATAAACTTTCCAGAAGATCACTACTTTTCCAGTTGTACAGATTAACGAAAATGCATAGTTTTAGAAAACAATTTAAATGATGTCAAAAAAAGAAATCAAATACTAAATCGATGAAATATTTCTGCTTATTAATCTGTCTGGCTTTTTGTAATTGCATAAAAGCCCAATCAGCTGACGATTCTGTAAGATCAGCAGTAAATCAATTATTCACTGCGATGAAAAATGCAGATTCTGCGCTGCTTGTTTCAGGTTTTGCTGACAGTGCAATTCTTCAAACCGTCGTAGATAAAGACGGAAAAGTCCAAATTAAAACTGAAGAAGTTGCTGAGTTTGCAAGGGAGATTGGTAAAATGCAAAAAGGTATTTTGGATGAAAGAATTGAATTTGATGTCATCAGGATTGACGGTGCATTGGCAATTGTTTGGGCTCCTTATAAATTTTATTATAAAGGCAAATTCAGCCATTGTGGCGCTGATTCTTTTCAGCTGGTACGCATAAATGGAAAATGGAAAATTCAGTACCTGATTGATACAAGAAGAAGCCAGGGTTGTGAATAAAATGTTTGAATTAAGATTTGAAGGATACGAGGATGATGGGAAGAGCTGCTATTCGTCGTGCAAGTTTATCCGCTGCAAATTTAACAAGAAATTTTGCCAATGCATCTGGCTATCTTATCAGACACCAGTTGTTTCATTGTGTAATAAACCGGGCAACGGTAGGGTAAGGCTTACCGCCTGCCAATTTTAATAAACGGGGCAATCGAAGGGATTGCCCTACAAACAACAAGTAAACCGGGTTATTTGTTTGTTTACTGGCTGCGCAATAAAAGATGGTAATAATTAAACTTAAACGTTAATCCCAGAAATAGTTTTATGACCTCATTGTACAATAAGGTGCAATGTTTTGGTTTTAGCACCAACCGGGTTGTTTTCAAAAGGCCGGTGATAAATAAAGACGATATCTTCTGCACCGGAAGCCGTTATGCTGAAACGCATTATTTCGATTAGCGGAGCACCGGGCATGTTGTTTTTTACGTGTTCGTATTCGGTGTCTTCCTGCTTGTCGTCTACCTTAGCGCCGGAGGCTCGCAGTTGATGGAGGAGGGCGTCGAGATCGTCGACGATGTAGTTGATCATGTAGTTGGCGGTGGTAGGCTCGAAGTAGGTGGTGTCGCGGGGGAACGCGCTCCAGATCGTGAAGTGTTCATGTTCGGGCTGCTGAGATTTCCACCTAAAAAGAATG
>JAICYZ010000196.1 GCA_025933935.1 Chitinophagaceae bacterium | reverse complement strand
ATTTTGGAAATTGGAAGTTACAAAAGACTAAAGCAGTAAAGTTATTTGCTTTTTACCTGTTTATAATCGAAGATTAACATTGGACGCGTTGTCAAAAAACTTTGAATGCATGATATGATGCAAGAATCTGAAGCAATGCCGATTGAACATCCGTTTGAAAACTCGGAGGGAAATAAAAGCACTTTTTTAAATAATACTTTGCGTCTTTATGAAAATTTATAATGGCATATCAATTGTGTATTTGGAATAAAAAGAATTTTATGAGGAAAGATCTAAAAGGCCAGCCCAGTGGCAGCAATAAAAGCGAAGGGACAGGTTTATCTACCGATATGCAAAACCAGGATTTGAAAAAAGATGAAGAGATGACAGAAAAATATATAGCAAAGCCGGATAAAGTAGCAGATGATGTGCATGTAAGGCATCACAACCGCAATACCAGTAAAGAAAATTCCACAAATGCAGGCGGATACAAAGATTAATAACAACACGAATTAATAGACTTTTTCAAACTTTTAACCGTATCAATGAACCTATCTTTTCACGGCGCAGCCCGTACTGTTACCGGCTCAAAGCACTTGTTGTCTTTAAAGAACGGTGTGAACATTTTATTGGATTGTGGCATGTTCCAGGGCCTCGGAGCTGACACAGATTCGCTAAACAGTGATTTTGGATTTGACGCAGCTTCTATCAATTTTGTTTTACTTTCTCATGCTCATATTGATCATTCCGGCTTGCTTCCAAAACTGGTGAAAGAAGGTTTTCAGGGTAAAATTTATTGCACACAAGCGACCGCTGAATTAGCAGAAATATTATTGCACGACAGCGCCGAAATTCAAACTTATGAAACAGAATATATCAATAAAAAAAGAGCCGATCACAACCTTGAGCCTTATGAGCCTTTGTATTCTCATGAAGACGTAATGAATGCGGTAAAGCAATTTGAAATTGTTGATTATAATAAACCTTTCAAACCAGCAAAAGATGTAAGTGTGACATACACAAACAACGGCCATTTGATTGGCAGTGCTGCAATCAGTATTTCTGTAACAGAAGATGAAAAAGAAACGAATATTCTATTTAGCGGCGATGTGGGCAGAACAAGAAGTCCTTTATTACAACCACCTTCCGAAACGCCCCAGGCAGATTACATCATTATAGAAAGCACTTATGGCGACAAGCATCATGACGTTTCTTTTAATCATATTGACAACATGCTTGAATGGATCAAAAGAACATGCATCAAAAAACAAGGCAAACTGATTATCGCTGCTTTTAGTGTCGGGCGCACGCAGGAGATCCTGTATATTTTGAATCAACTGGAATTAGAAAATAAATTGCCGGATCTAAATGTATATGTTGACAGCCCGCTGAGCCTGAAAGCAACCGAAGCGATAAAGAGATATCCGGAACTTTTTAATGACCGGTTACAGGAAATTTTAAAAATAGATGATGATCCCTTTTTGTTTAAAGGATTGAAATATGTAGAGCAGTCAGAAGACAGCAAACGGCTAAAAGAAAGCACCGATCCCTGCATCATTATTTCGGCCAGCGGAACCGCTGATGCAGGCCGTGTAAGGCATCATATTTCACAATGCCTCAATGATCATAAAAATACGATCCTGATGTCCGGTTATTGCAGCAGTCATTCTCTCGGTGGACAATTGTTGCAGGGCGCAAAGGAAGTTGAGCTATTCAACCAAACAATTACCGTAGCAGCAGAAGTCGATGCTCTCTCCGGCCTTAGTGCTCATGCTGATTCAGATGATCTTTTGCAATTTTTGAGTTACCAGGATCCGGAAAAAGTAAAGAGAATATGTTTAGTTCATGGCGAATACGATACACAGCAGGCTTTTAAATCAAGGTTGGAAATTAAGGGCTTCAAAAATATTTTAATTCCGGCTCAGGGAGAGAAAGTTGAATTGCAAAATGAGGAATTAGTATTAAATGCTTAATGATATTTTTATTTTTCTTTGGATTTAGACTTTTAGCAATTCCATTTTATTCGATGGTAAATCAATAATTACCTTTAAAGGAAAAATTGATTTTAAAAATGGAAGAAACAAAAAAACAAGGAAACACCAGTGATCATTTAGCCAATGAACGTACATTTCTTGCCTGGATTCGAACCAGTATTGGTATCATGGCATTTGGTTTTGTCGTAGTTAAATTTTCGCTGTTTGTCAAACAGGTTTCCGTGTTAGTTGGCAAGCCTGGAGTAGTACAACATCGAGGCTATTCCGTGATCGTAGGAATCATCCTGGTTGCCGCCGGTACACTCACTTGTATATTATCCTACTTTAGATACAAGCAGACAGAAAAAGTATTGAAACATGGCGGTTATAAAAATAACTCCTTCCTCATTGCTTTCACTACAGCTATTATTTTTCTCATCAGTATTTTGTTGATTGGATACCTGATAGAAAGTACCTGATTCGTATTTACGTTTTTACTTTTAAAAAGAAAACAGAAACTGTTGCTATTTATTAATTTACTGAGGGCAAAAAGTTTTTTGCATTGGTAAAAAAGATAGGCCCCTGTAGAAACAGGGGCCGTTTACCAAAACTAACTGCTTATGAGAAAATTTGAATTTTAAAATTTGAATTCATTTATATTTATTCAAACGACATGCCAAAAATGATTCTCAGAGTTAAAAAAAACTTACGCTTTTTTAAAAAAGAAAATTAAAATATTTCGTTTACATGCGAATTACAAGCGTTTCCGCCAGCTAACCTTTTTCAAAAATTAAAAAATCTTTTTCTTGAAGATGCAGAAAATAACATTTAATTTTTTTTTGTGTGAATCAGAAACTGTTTAATTCCTGCAACACTTTCGCCTCACCCCAAAAACGTTCGCCACAAACGGCATTCATGTGTGCAATTATTTCTGCACAAATTTCCTCATTGATTTGCGTGTCATAAATTCTGATAAGCTGTTCTTTGTCGAAGCTCAGCTGTTCGCATGGATTGATTTGATGAATCAATTTTACATTTAAATTCTTTTGTAAATCGTTAATATGAGCAAGAATTTCGTCTTTGCTGATGCGAAAAGCATAAGGCAAGTCTTCAAAAAAAATAACTTTTATTTTTTTATAAAGCTCCATCACTGCTTCGCGACAGATTGCATGATCAATATGATCGCCAATCGCCAAGGGACAAAATAAAATTCCATCCACATAGTTTTCCAGGTAAGTTTTTAATTCCTGCACCATCTCCCACTCCTTTTCTCCAAAAACATTTTCCTGGAAAATAAATCCGCTTCTTAAGGGCGCGTCTAACAGATCCAGGTTGACGATAGTGATTGGAAAATCAAACGATTTATAAAATTGTTCATCCTCTTTTTTTCGCAGCAAACTGATTTCATTTTTATCCTTTGATACAAATCTGATCGCCCAGTCGGTTACAGTAAAGCAATTAATTATCGTTATTTCCATTTTACATTTTACACATTTCGAGATAGTAAGAGCAAGGCAATAAGCAGCATCATCAATGTGCGGAGATAAAATGTTTATTTTCATTTGCAGAATAATATTAAGCAAATTTTCTCAAAAATATTTCTGCATCAAAAATTACTTATGCATGATAGCTGGATAACTGCATAGGATTGCTTACCTCCGCTTTCTTGGATATAATGTATGGCGGCACTACCAGGTAATGAATCGGGTGTTTGATAAAACATTGAATCGCGTCATCCAACGTTTCAACCATCGTTTCATTTTTTCCATTAAAAGAGGTATTTGCAATAATTCCCACCCCTGTTTTTTCTTTAAAATTTTTAATAAGATCATAAATAAATGCATTGTCCTTTTTGCTTACAGTTTGAATGCGCGCGCTGTGGTCGATGTGTTCGATTGTAGGAAAATGATCTTTATACTTATCTTTTAAGTATGCAGTGAACAACATGAACGGCGTTCTTTCTGTGAAATCAAAATATTCATTTACATCTTCTTCCAGCACAAATGGCGCAATGGGTCTGAACCATTCCCTTCCTTTAATAAATGCGTTGATCCAGAATTTATTAACTCCATACCTGGTGTCTGCAACGATGCTGCGGTTGCCCAATGCACGCGGCCCAAACTCGCTATGGCTTTGAAACACACATAATATCTTTCCGTGCACCAAATGATTAGCGCATTCATCAATAAGATCATTCGGTTTTTCAATCCTTAAATCAGGATAATCTTTTAAAAGGCTTTTTACTTCATCAATATTTACACACGGACCAAGATAATCACGCTGCCAGTTAAACTGGTTTTCCAGATGATAATACTCTATCGCCCCATAAATCGCACAACCGAGTGAGGTACCACCATCGTGTGGTGCTGCTGGTATAAAAAGATGGTATCCTGCTTCTAATACTTTACTGTTTGCCACGCAATTCAACGCGCATCCACCGGCATAAACAATATTATGAGTTCCTGTTTTTTCACTTAGCCACCCGGCTATCTGTACCAAAGCCCTTTCAAAAACCTGCTGTCCTTTTGCCGCAAAATCCGCTTTTTCCTGGAAGGTTTTTGTTTCATCTTTATAATCAAAATCGCAAGACTTGAACATTTCACGCCATTCCCCAGGTATCATTACTTCGCCTTCATTTACAATTAAATCAGGAAGATCAAATTTTGCAGGATCACCATAAGCGGCCATCCCCATTACTTTTCCTTCATTTCCTTCACCTTTGAACAAACACTCGGTTAGCTTGTAATAAAAGTTTCCAAGGCCATCTGGCTTTTCAGGATTCCTGTCATGCAACTGCTTTTTGATACACGTTACTCTGCCATTTTCACAATAATAATACGAGGCAACTTCAAAAAGATTTTGCTGCCCGTTCTTGCCCGGATAATCATATTTAATATGCTCTACAGGGCTTCCAACAGAATCGATGATCATCACAGCGCAGGGATCAAAACCAGAGGCAGGCCACGCGCTGTATAAATGAGAAAGATGATGCGAAATTTCAATGATCTGTGCATTGTCTTTTAGTGGCAATTCGTTATACAATTCCTGGTGATAATCCTTTTTTTTCCGAATCTCATCATCGGCGCTCCAGCATTCTACAACCAGGTCGTAAGGCTGAGATACAACAGGAATATGATTTTTATACAAGGAGATATCGCCCAATCTTCCCCAATGGTGTTTGCGTTTTGTAAGTCTTTCTTTGTGAATTGACATCAGATGTTTGCCACCATCAAAGACGGAAATAGCGGCATCCTGAGTACGGTTAATACCTAAGATTTGTGGTGAGTGCATAAGTTAACGTGAAAATTTATGCATATCCAGGTTGCAAAATATATACCTGTAAACTTTACCGCAAGAAATAAAAATAAGTGTTGTAGTAAAGCAACACTTCGCTGCTAGTGTGTTTCACGAACCACATATTGAACAGAATCGCTGTGCCACTGCGACCGCAGTAAAGCAACAAATAATAGGTTTTCCTATATACTTATTATGAATAAATTCTTAACGTTTTTTCATCTCTTAAAAAGGTATTTGCACTGTCTTCACAACTAATATTTTTTCACATCGAAAACAACGCTTTTGAAGATGACATAAGAAAGAGCCCTTTCACAACATAAGGTGAATCATTTCATTTTATTTTTTCAACACCTGTTCAAACAGATTGTAAATCCGTTTATACTCATCTGTCCAGCTGTTTGCATCTTCAAAATCATGATTTTCCATTGGATAAGGTGCTAATTGCCAGTTGTTCTTTTGTAATTCAATAAGACGTTGGGTTAATTTCACAATATCCTGGAAGTGTACGTTCTGATCCACCATTCCGTGGCACATTAACAGGTTACCTTTTAATCCTGAGGCAAAATAAATGGGAGAACTTCTTTTGTAAGCCAGGCTATCTTTATAAGGATCATTCAGAATGTTGGATGTGTATCCGTTATTATAATTTGCCCAATCGGTAACAGAACGCAAACCTGCACCCGCGGCGAAAACATCAGGTGTGGTAAACATCGCCATCAATGTAATAAAGCCGCCGTAAGAACCACCATAAATGCCGATGCTTTTAGCATTTACTCCAAAATTTTTTACCAGGTAATTTGCAGCATCTACGTTATCTGTCAGATCTTTTCCGCCCATGTGACGATAAATCCCTGTGCGCCAATCTCTGCCATAACCTGCACTTCCGCGGTAATCGACATCCATCACATAATATCCATGATCGGCAAGCAAATTATGAAACATAAATTCCCTGAAATAATAGCTCCACCATTTATCAATATTTTGCAAATAACCGGCTCCGTGGACAAAGATCACAGCCGGTCTATGTACGTCAGGATTAGCAGGTTTATAAACTCTTCCATAAACAGTAGCACCATCTCTGGCCGTAAAAGTAATGATTTCGGGAGCGCGCCATTCATAAGATTTAAATTCTTTACTTTCCGCTTTATTCGTTATTTGTTCCGCTTTTGTGCCAGCTTTATTTTCCTGCAAATAAAGTTCCCACGGCTTATTTGTAAAAGAATAAAGGATCGCAATTTCCTTTTCATCCGGAGAAATGGTTACTTCATTTCCGCCTTCCATTGTTGTGATCCTTTCGGTTTTCCCATCACTTATCTGCAGCCGGTAAAACTGGTGTTGGCCAGGTTCAATCTGATTCGTAGAAATGTAGAAATATTTTTTATCATTAGAAAGAGTTGCATCCAGCACTTCATATTTTCCGGAAGTATATGCTTTCTTTTCACCGGTTTTTACATTTACAGAATAAAGATGAGAATAACCGGTTACTTCGGATTGATACCAAAAATTATTTTCATCAAGCCATCCTGTATTATAAATTCCGGGGCCGTCAATCCACGCGCTATCATGTTGGCGGTCTAATAATTTTAATTTTTTCGTTGATGGATTCCAAAGCATCAACCATCGGTCTTTGTGATCCTGTGCACGAATATCAAGAACAAGATTACTTCCTTCAGGCGACCATTTTGCAGAAGAGAAATTCACTTTTCTCAATGCATTTTCTTTTCTTGCTTTTTCAAATTCTGTTGGATAATCTTTCAGATACTCCGGAATATCACGCATCCCTTCAATGGAATCTGTTTTTATTTGAAACACTGAATCACCCTGTATATCATAAATGTAAAATTCACTGCTTCCTTGTGGCTGGCCTACTTTTTCGCGGCCAGGAATATCAGTTGTGTAACCTGACTCTGTTACATAATTTGGAACAATGGTGAAATGTCTTTTTGCTGAATATTTGTACAAAGCATAACTGACAAATTTTCCATCAGGACTTATCGAAAGATTGCGCACGCTTTTATCATCAATATTTATTTTTCTCAAACTATT
>JAICYZ010000442.1 GCA_025933935.1 Chitinophagaceae bacterium | reverse complement strand
TCAGGAAGAAAGAAAAATGAAAGCGAAGAAGCTGTAAAGTTGATTGAATTTTCTTATTCACCATTTAAATGTAATTAATATCGAATAAAATTAAAAATTAACGTGCCACCATTCGCGCCATTTTTTGCGAACAAGGAAATATTACATTTTCCACTTTTTGCATGAAAACTTCTTTTGTTTTATTATCGTAAGCCAATTACCTATTTTTATCCAAAAAATAATATTTATGATGCATAAATTGAAAAACGTTTTTGTTTCGCTAATGCTGGTAGTTGTCACCGCATCGTGCAATCAGAATGGCTCAAATACAACGGTGATGACAACAACGACTGACACCACGCAAACAGATACTACCACTGCTTCTTACGATACTTCTTTCAAAGTGCAGGCTCAGTCATTTGCCGATCTGCAATTGCTTCGTTACCAGGTTCCGGGTTTTAATCAGTTGAACCTTCAGCAAAAACAGCTTTCATATTACTTGTATGAAGCGGCACTTGCAGGCCGTGATATTTTTTACGACCAAAAAAGCAAATACGGCATCATGCTTCGCAAAACATTGGAAGCAATGTATGGCAGTTATACCGGCGATAAAACAACTGACGACTGGAAGAAATTTGAAACGTATTGTGGCAGGTTTTGGTTTAGCAATGGCAATCATCATCATTACAGCAACGACAAATTCTTTCCTGAATGTTCGTCAGACTACTTTATAAAAGTGGCAAAAGCAAGTGATTCTACCTTGTTTCCCAAAAATCCCGGGGAAAGCATGGACGCTTTTTTAGCAAGAATAAAACCGATTATTTATGATCAGAAAATTGAACCGAAATTAGTAAACCTCAGTCCGAATGTTGACAACGTAAAAACTTCTTCCGTAAATTTTTATGAAAATGTAACGCAAAAAGAAGTAGACACTTTTTATTCAAAATTTGATTCAAAAGGAAATCAGCCACAATGGGGATTAAACAGTAAGGTGGAAAAAGACAGTGCTGGTAATGTGGTTGAAAAAGTATGGAAGTCGGGTGGGATGTATGGTGCAGCGATTGACAAAATAATTGACTGGCTGGAAAAAGCGATCACTGTTGCTGAAGATAATGAACAAAAAACCGCGCTACAATTGCTGGTTCAATTTTACAAAACCGGCAATCTGCATACCTGGGATGATTATAACATTGCCTGGGTCAATGACATCAACAGCAGGATTGACGTAGTAAACGGATTTATAGAAGTTTATTTTGATCCGCTTGGTAGAAAAGGAAGTTGGGAAAGTGTCGTTTCGATGAAAGACTTGCAGGCCACCAAAATAATCAATGCGATAGCGGCACAGGCGCAATGGTTTGAAGATCATTCGCCCATCTTGCCTGAAAATAAAAAGAAAAATGTAAAAGGAATTATTGCAAAAGCAATTACTGTTATTGCTGAAGGCGGAAGTGCGACACCAAGTACGCCGATTGGAATTAATCTTCCCAACAATGAATGGATCAGAAAAGAACATGGGTCAAAATCGGTAGCATTAAGCAATATTGTTCATTCATATAATGTAGCAAGTGCAACCAGTGGCATGCTGGATGAATTTGCTTTAAATGATTCTGTAAAAGACCGCATCAGGAAATATGGCGACCTCGCAGAAGATTTGCACACCGATATGCATGAAGCAATCGGGCATGCATCCGGCCAAATAAATCCGGGAGTGGAAACAACCGATAAGACATTAAAAACATATGCTTCTGCATTGGAAGAAGCGCG
>JAICYZ010000363.1 GCA_025933935.1 Chitinophagaceae bacterium | reverse complement strand
GCACAAACGGCCGGAAAAGTAATAGAGCAAAACAGTATTGAAAGTAACATTCTTCATAAAAATGTAGCGTATTCCGTTTATCTGCCACCTGATTATTTTACATCCGAACGATCCTATCCTGTAGTCTATTTATTGCATGGTTATACCGATGATAATACCGGCTGGGTGCAGTTTGGCGAGATAAACCACTATGCAGACAAAGCCATTGCCGATGGCACCATTCCTCCAATGATCATCATTATGCCCAATGGAGATTCAAGCTGGTATATCAATTCTTATGACCGTAAAGAAAACTATGAAGATTTTTTTATTAAAGAATTTATTCCTTCCATTGAAAAAAAATTCCGTATCAAAAGTGAAAGAAGATATCGTGGTATTGCAGGCCTGTCTATGGGCGGATACGGAACATTATTTTATGCAATAAAATATCCTCAACTTTTTGCTGCCTGCGCGCCACTCAGCGCAGCCGTTTTCGATGATGAGGCAATGGTAAATATGCCAGATCCAAACTATGAACAAACTTTTGGGCAATTGTATGGAAGGGGGCTTAAAGGAAAAGCGCGTCTCAATAATGCATGGTATAGAAATTCGATTTTGAAAATGGTCGAGGAAAAATCTGCTACAGAGCTAAGTAAAGTAAGATATTGGATAGATTGCGGCGACGATGATTTTCTGACGAAAGGAAATTGTGAATTGCATATTTTGCTTACAGAAAAAAGAGTGCCTCATGAATTCAGGGTACGCAACGGAGCGCACACCTGGACTTATTGGCGCTCAGGAATTACAGATGCACTTGCTTATATCGGGCTAAGTTTTTCACAACAATAAAAAAACACGATATTTCTTTTTCTGAAATAAATTTGAACTCATTTTCATTTTCTAAATAATAAAATCATGATCAAATCAATCACCTTTTTTCTGACAACAGTCTTATTTTTTTTATGCTCTTCTTTGAAAATTAATACCGTGAATAATTCTCTTTCACCAGCTGAAAAAGATTCTGGCTGGCAGGTTTTGTTTAATGGAAAAACAACCACCGGATGGCATAATTATGGCAAACAGAATGTGGGTAATGAATGGAAAGTAGAGAACGGCGTTCTGCACCTCGATGCATCTGCAAAAGACAAAGAAGGCGGCGATCTCACCACTGATCAGGAGTACGGAAATTTTGATTTAAAATTAGATTGGAAAATTTCAGAAAAAGGAAATAGTGGAATTATTTTTTATGTAGATGAAGATCCTGCTAAATATCCCGAAAGCTACGAAACAGGAATTGAAATGCAAATCCTGGATAATGGTACTCCTACACGTTTGGGACAACCTGATGGAAAACTTTATACGCACAGGGCTGGCGATCTTTATGACCTTTTAGCCTCAAAAGAAGTAGAAAAACCGCTTGGCCAATGGAACCAGGTAGAAATAAAATCCGTGAATGGCAAACTTGATTTTTATATGAATGGCGTGCACACGCTTTCTACTCATTTGTGGGACGACAACTGGCAAAAAATGGTAGCAATCAGTAAATTCAAAAAGATGCCTGACTTCGGAACTTTTAAGAAAGGCAAAATTGCTCTACAGGATCACGGCGATGACGTGTGGTTTAGAAATATCAGGATAAAAAGACTTTAGTTTAATTAAGAGGTGACTGCTTTCTAAGGGTCACCTCTTAAAAACTCTCCTTTTCTTTTTGAGTCGCGAACAGAATGTTTTTTAAATTATCAACCTGCATTTTCAACTCATCAACTTTTTCGCGATAATGGCAAGTAGTGCGTTGTGTGGCAAACTTGAATGAAACAACCGGTTGATTTGAAAGAAATAAAAAGAAAGCTGCAATCAATGGCAGCTTTTCTGAAAATACAAATTGATGTTATTTATTCGTTTGTTGGCCGGAACCGCGATTTTTAACAAAAAGAGTTTACGAAAATTAAGCGGTCCTTTTTTCTGCCAAAGTGGAGCGCCATTTACGCATATTTACAAGCTTATTTTCTATTGTATTTTTAATTTTTTTCTGCAGCAGGTTTTGAAAGTGAAGCGGGGAATAAAGCAGCGACAAAAGCGCTTCCCTTGTAAGCTTGTTTTTAAATTCATTTCTAAAACCACTTCTCACTTCAGAAATAGCCAGTTCTTTTGGAACTTCGCCTTTTTCATTGATTAAACTCAGCGTTTTTAAAGCGATGAAAGCAAGCACACCGCCAATAATAAAGAGAAAACCCAGACTATGCAATTGCAGCAAAGTCAATATGCGTATTCCATGTGGTCCTTCCCATTGAATATTCCACACAAAACTTCTGTTGGAAAAATAATCTGCCAAAAAACCTCCCACTACCGGGCCTAAAGAGGCGAAACAGGCAACTGTCATATTTTTTGCAGTTAAATACACAATCGCCTCATTTTTTGAGGCCAGTTTCAAACCGATATTTCCGATAGAAAGATTAATACCAGAAGTAGCAATTCCGCTCATAATATTGATGATCGCTACAATCAGGGAAACAAATAAAAGCGAAGGCGCCATTCCGGCAAAAGGCCAGGAAAGAATGCATAAAATGTAAAGGGGCGCTGCGATTTTTATTACCGTTTTGTTGCTGAATTTGTCAGAATATTTCCCCCATAATTTAATAGCAAATATTCCGGCAAGCTGCCCCATAATCCCAAATGCAATAATATAGGAAAGCGGAAGATTTAAGGCTTTCAACATGTAAACAGTAAAAAAAGGTGTGGCTATACTCAGTGCAAATGACCAGAAGGAATTGAAAATTAATAACTTCCGGTAGTTTTTGTCAAGCAAAGGTTTTCTCAGTAGTTTAAGGATATTGTCTTTTGGCAAATAACTGGCCGGCTCAGGAGTTTTAGAAAGCAACCACACAGAAATTAAACCAATAATGCCGCCGCCGATAAACATGAACGCATAACTAACAAGCTCCGCTCCCGGATTTACTCTTTTTATATAATCGAGCGAAAGCGCGACGGTAAGGCTTAGAACTACGTTTAACGTTTGTGTAAGACGTGTACGTTTGGAAAAATAAGTACCCAATTTTTGTTCGGGAACGAGGTCTTTCATCCACGAATTCCAATTTGCACCGGCAATAGAACCAAAAAAATAATAGAAGAATAATAGAAAAATTAAAACGCCAATGCTGGTAGATTTTGAAAAAATTAACGGAAGTAAACCGATAACAAGCAATGGAACACGGGCAGCAATATTACAAATGACAGCAATGCCACGTCGGTTATTATATTTCTGTAAAAGAAAAATAGCCACCAGTTGAAAAATACTGGAAAAACTGGGTAATGCAGCGAGGATACCAATTTGCAAATTGGAGGCACCCAACAAAAT
>JAICYZ010000176.1 GCA_025933935.1 Chitinophagaceae bacterium | reverse complement strand
TTTTGAGAATTATTACCGCCGCAAGATGCTAGAGCAAAGGCAGTGATTAATAGTGGTAAAATAGATTTTTTAAATTTCATCATTTTAGTTGTTAGTTGTTTTGTTTTATTTATTGAATAAGAAATAAAGTGTGATCCTGCCTTCGAGGTCGTAATCATTTTTTAATTTTCCTGTCGCATCCGGAAGCTTGCTGTGAAACTGATCATACCACAGGTTCGGCATGATGTGAACATTTTTGTATGGAATAAAATCCAGTCCAATCGTTGCAAAAGATTCTTTATTGCTGTTGTACGAACCGATGTATTTATTATCGGAATTGAATTTTGAATCAGGATTATACACATCAAAACGAGCGAAGAAATTTAATTTATCTTTTGTCAATTGTTGGGTTAGAAAGAATGAAATTCCGGAAGGTTGAACATCAGCAAAAGCAGTATCCAGCCCGGATAAATAGGCAGTATTGTTGCTTTGTATCTGCCTGAAAGCCTCCACTCCAACTGTCGTTGCCGGAGTCTTGTAAGCAGCAAATGCCTTGACCGTCGAAATAGTCTTTTGCACCGGATGCAGTGCGGCTCTCCCAACTTCATAATTCCCCTGGATCGCCAGTTTTTTATCGAAGAAATAGGCGTAGAGCGAAGTATATAGCTTTTTGAAATTGTTATTTTCCAATTTCGCGCCGTTATTATTTCCAACCATCACGTCATAACCAACGTTTTCATTTTTACCGATCTTTCCTGAGATGGCAATACCCAAGTCAGTTGAACTGGAAATTCCTCTCATATCAGCAATTGTTTTTTCAATTGAACGGTATCCCCATATTCCTTCTGATAAAGTAGAGAACGTAGGGGTGGCCTGCTGTCCTGCAATGATCGTTGCCCGGGGAATCACATTTTTAAACCGGATGTTCATTGCTTTAATATAGAGCGCACGGTTGTTATCAGTCAGTACATCCGGATTACTTATATTGGCTTCAGACGTAGATTCGTGAGCCAGCAAAAATTGTGAAGAAACATTAGGAGAAAACTGGTAATCATAACCCAGGTAGATGCGCCGAAAGTTGAAAGAATTATAATCCTCGGGAAGCTTTGAATACTGAATATTCCCCCGGTTTTCCGCATCAGCATGAAGTTTGTAAGCATAATCTCCAAAGGCATAACCCCATATCTTTCCGGACGGTTTAAAATCCGTTTTTGTTTTTGTAGAGTCCTGTGCCGTTACCTTAATGGAGACAAAGGTTAAAATAGCAGCAAATAGAAAAAAGGAAGATTTTGTTTTTAGAAGCAGTGGCTTTTTTTGCATAAATTTTTTATTTCGATGCAAAGTTGCCACACCAATGTTACCTGAAGATTACCGTCAGGTTAACTTAATATTAATTAAAATAATTGCTGAAAATTTCGTTTTGGCACTTTGGTTCACAAATATTTCTATTTAACCAAACCAACAACGATTATTTATCGGTCGCTTCCTTTGTTTTTGAAAAAGAAGGAAGGTTCCAATGGAAACGCAGCGCGAGCATCCGCAATGTAAAACATACCGTTAGGGCAATAATAGCTATCCAATCGTTGGACAGCCATTTAATATAGCTCCCTAAAACGACAATTAAAGCGGCGACAAGAGCCGCTGATGCATAAATTTCTTTTTCTAAAATTACCGGTACCCGGTTTAGCAAAATGTCACGCAATACTCCCCCACCGACCGCTGTAATAATGCCGAGGAGAACTGCCACCTGGCCGTTATGGCCATAGGAGAGCGCTTTTTGTGCGCCGGTAACAGCGAACAATGATAAGCCGGCGGCATCAAAAAGCAACACCGGCCTGTAAAGCCGTTCTACAATTGGATATAAACCGATAGTCATAAAGGCTGCAACCATTGCTGTTACAAGATAATACCACGTCTTTAATCCTGCAGGTGGAATAGCGCCTATACAAACATCGCGGATAATTCCGCCGCCACACGCCACAGTGTAGGCAACAACAAAAATACCAAACAGGTCAAGGCCACGCTGCTTTGCTGCAGCGGCACCGCTTATGGCAAAGACAAAGGTTCCTGCCAGGTCAAGGAAATAATAAAACGTATGTAGCTTATCCATCTTTTTTTTTGCAGCAATTAAAGTTTAATTTAAAAAAGCTGCTGCCGCTGTCATCATAGCCTGCAATCCGGTCTTTAAATTGGGATTGATCACCGGTGCAAATTTAGGTGAATGGTTACTCGGAATTGAATTGAGCTCATTGTTTTTTATTGCATCTAAATACGTTTTGGGATCCGTTCCTCCTACGAACCAAAAAACATAAGGTACTTTCCAGCTTCTTCCAAAAATACTAAAGTCCTCACTTGCAGAAGCCGGGCCGGTTTCATGCGCTTTATCACCAAACACTGGGTGAAATGCAGCAGCTACTTTTTCAGTGTCGATCGCGTCATTTTCAGTTAAAGGATAGGAATCCAAATCTGTATATTCCTGCTCTTTAGAAGCGTTGGAAGCGACACTTTCAGCGTTACAAATTCGTTTTATAGCGGAAAGAATATGATCTTTTACACCGTCATTAAATGTGCGTACATTCAATTTTAAAACAGCATGGTCGGGAATAATATTCTCTTTGGTGGCCGCCTGCAAAGCGCCGATGGTTAATACAGCAGTTTCTGTTGGCGCTACCTCGCGTGATACAATGGTTTGCAACCGCATAGCAGTGGCCGCGGTCATGATTACAGGGTCAATAGATGTTTGCGGATACGATCCATGTGCGTCCTTT
Organism: Chitinophagaceae bacterium; assembly: GCA_025933935.1. Lineage (GTDB taxonomy): Bacteria > Bacteroidota > Bacteroidia > Chitinophagales > Chitinophagaceae > Ginsengibacter. The sequence continues at coordinate 5,501 of JAICYZ010000176.1, read as the reverse complement.
CCAAACAGCTGAACCTGGATGCTGTTTCCGGCAGAAAGGATAGCGCCGCTGCGATATCCGACTGTACCGGCTTCGCCAACCATTACGTGTTGCCCAAGGATCACTTCAAGCTTCGGAAAACGATCCATCATCCCCGCATCTATCATACTTTGGGCGCCACGGCCTACTTCTTCTCCGGGTTGAAAACAGCCATTAATGTTCCTTTCCATTGATCTTTGTGTTCTGAAAACAATCTGGCCGCACCCATCAACCAGGTTACATGCATATCATGCCCGCAAACATGGGATACACCTACCTCTTTGCCATCACCATCCCTGGCTACTTTTGTGCTTGCATAAGGTAACCCGGTTTTCTCGGTCACAGGAAGTGCATCCATATCCGCCCGAAGCATGACCACAGGGCCGTCACCATTCTTCATCAGGCCCACTACGCCTGTAGGGCCTACCGGTGTCGTAACTTCAAATTGATATTTTGTTAAATAATCCGCTGCGATTTTTGAAGTTCGCGTTTCATGCATAGATAATTCCGGGTTGCTGTGAATGTATTTATAGATTTCGGTAAGTTCGGGTAACAGTTTGTCGATAAAACTGTCCATATTCTTGTCGAACGAATTGATTTTAGTGGTGTCCATGGCCTTTGTATTAATTTGATGAAGATGCATGTCTTATTTTTAAATCTGGGGCCATTACAGGCGCTGTCTTTAGATTGTTTCAGCAAAAAGTCAGAAGCTGTTGACGGCTAAAAATCATCCCTGCAACCTTCGTTTAATGCAGAGAACCCCTTTGCATAATTTATGTTTAGCGCCTTATTTGCACTACTAAAAAAATAAATGTACTGAGTAAAATAAGTATTTGAGGATGTTTGCACCCCACCAAAAGGCGTTCTTAAACCCCGTTAAATGAAGATAAGGAATTAGTGACAGAGCGTAGATAGGTGCTTGATTTAAAAGAGAAAAGTGACCTGCCCGTGATAATAACGCGTTGAACGCGCATTTAAAAAAATCAAAAGTATTCGTACCTTTCATATTCAACAACACCGCATGTTAATTTCAACCGAGGAAATTGCTCCTTCTGAAATTTTCGCTTCTTTCATCCGCTGTTACTCATTGAGAAAGTTTAATACCGGTGAACAGATCCTGATCAAACCATGCCATGCTTCTCACGAAATTTCATTGTTGTTTTTTCTGAAAGAAAAACCCTTGTATTTGATTCATGCTGAATCGAGACAAATAATTCAGGTTGGTCGTAATATTGATTTAATCGGACCGAGCACCAGGTATGCAGGCGATATGGTTTTTAAAGGGGATTATGCTTTTTTCGAAATTCTTTTTAAAGCAAATGGGTTCTTTAGATTATTCAACATTTCGCCGGTAGAAGTTGTCGGTCAGATTATCCATTCGGGAGAGATTTTCGATAGAACATTAGATTTCTTATATGAACAAATAAAAAGTTACGGCTGTTTGCCTCAAATGGCAGCGGCAGCAGAAAACTGGTTACAGGATCATTACAACAGACAGAAATCTTTTGCAGCACTTGATGCCATTAGCAATATTGTCAACCTAATTGATCAAAGCCGATATTCCTTACCTGTCACAGAACTTGCATCACAGGTTTATATGAGCCGCCGGAATTTTGAGAGGAAATTTACCGAGCAGGTGGGCATTCCGCCTAAAGTATATGAACGCATTGTACGCTTCAACAAGGCACTTTACTTAAAATTGAAAAATAATAGTGAAAGCTGGACTTCAATTGCTCATACGTGCGGTTATTTCGATCAAATGCATCTGATCAAAGAGTTTAAGGAACTTGCTGGTCATACTCCCTACAAATTTCTTCTTCTTACGTCTCTAACCCAGGAACATTTCATAAGCCGCATAGAAGAATAAGAAAAAGTTGTCACTTTTTTACTATTTCCGGCTTTACTTTTCGCTTACATTTAGCTTTTCCTTTTTCTATCATTCTGATAAATCCACTTTTTTATGAGCTCCTGTATTCTTAATTTCAATCAAATTAAATTGCTTTATCAAAAAAGCGACAGCGAACACAGAGATAACGACTGGATGAATATTATCTGGACAATCAACGCAATTGCTGCACGTGTTGACACCCTTCCATTATCAGATAGTGCCGGTTCAACTGTTCTTGGAACGGGTTCCGTTATTCCTTCATTTTCCAAGCAACTTGATTGCAAAATGGGCGACTTGGTAATTGCTACCTATTTTGTTCAGAATTTAGGAAATATAGACGACGTTAAAAAACAAGCAGAAGCAGCGGCAAACATCGGCCAGGATATCGCACAAAAATTTGCAGAGATATATCTAAAAGTCGCTCAAATTGTCCTTCAGTCCGGCGTCGGAGAACTGCTTGATGTCCCTCAGGCTTTATCGAATGCAACTGCAGATGTATTAAAAGCTTTCCAGGATAAAATTATTGAAGAAATTGGCAACGCCTTTCAGGATATACTCATTCCCATTTTGGACAAGATAGCGGATTTATATGGCCTTGCCACGGGAAAACCAAATTGTAACGGAGATGTATTTCATGACACTGTTACCTTCCCATATACAGGAACAGCAGGATATGGCTATCAGTTCACTAAAGTATATTCTGCAGATCATATTACAGGCTGCGGTACTGCTGCAGAAACCAGCGTTGATATTTCATTAAGCAGGATCGAGGATGCGCATTTCGGAACGAACGTTCCACCGGCTACTTTCATCATATATGGCATCACGGCAGGTGGTGATTTAATGTGGTATAATCACGCTGGCCACAATAATGGCACACCTGACTGGAACACGCTGAATAAGCCGGTGGGAATAGGATGGCAAAACTTCAGGCATGTTTTTTCCGGTGGAGAAGGGATCATCTATGCTATACAAAACGATGGAACACTTCTGTGGTACGGCAACAATGCAGATGGCAATACTGTTAAAGATTCTAAATTCCGCTATACTGATTTGTTAGAAAAAGACAAAGCCAACTTCATTGGCCCAAAAGCTGTTGGAAGCGGCTGGCAAAATATGATCAATGCCTTTGCTGATGGCAGTGGGATTATTTATGCGGTAACCCAGGAAGGAACCTTACTTTGGTTTCGTCATCATAATTACCTGACAGGTGATGAAGGCGGATGGGAAGGCCCAAAAAATATCGGCGAAGGATGGCAACAGTTTTCACATCTGTTTAGTGGCAGGAACGGAGTGATCTATGCCATTACAGGCAGACAGCCATTTCTTGAAAAGGCGGCCCATCTGCCGGCAATGCATCAGGAAACTGAACCTGCCAGCAAGGATGTAATTGAAGTAGTTAAACAAAATCTTAATCCGGTAACATTACAGTCGCGGGAAAGTCAGGTAGCACAATCACGAGTCAATTATAATGTTGGCGACCTCATTTGGTATGTGCATACTGGTTTTGCGACCGGCGAAAATAGTTGGCTGGAACCTAAAACAATAGGGAATGGATGGCAAACATTTACGCACTGCTTTTCTGATGGTAACGATATTATTTATGGCGCTTTAGGAGAAGATATGCCTCCCTTTAAAAAAGGCGATTTGATTTGGTATAAGTACGATGGATACATCAACGGTACCGCTGAATGGGAACCACGCAAAAAAGTAAGCACCGGTGATGGATGGAATGATTTCAAATTTCTATTTGGAAATATTTATTTTCCGCCACCGCCAATTGCTTAGATCTTATGACTCGTATCGTCTGGCTATATTCTTACTAAAAAAAACCCCACAAAAATTGTGGGGAGAAATTCCGATGACTCTTGAAGGATTACCTTCTTCCCCAATCGTGATTCATACGATCATATTTTGCATTGATACGTTGAATCTGTAGGTTTCTGTCTCTTGAAGCGTTGCGAATAGCCACTTTTTTCTGATGGTTTTTCATGAAACGATTATTTTGAATTGACATCACCTGGAAATTGTAATCCTGGTTGACTCTTTGAATTTCCATAGACCGCTGGTTTTCGTAAGAATAATTCCTGTTGTTATCATACTGACGGTCATTATGATGATCATAACGTCCATTGGAGGCAGTCGCGTACTGATCGTTTCTGTCATACTGGTTTCTTTGATGATTGCTCTGGGCAAATGAAGCGCTGAAAATGCCTACGGAAAGCAAAAGGGTAATAATCTTTTTCATAGTTTAATTTTTAAATTGTTTTTAAAATTGTTTCATATCTGAGATCAATCTTTGTTCCTGTGGTTTAACAAAAGAATGTTAATAGATAAGATCCAATCTGTTATTTAAAAATGAAAGTTTTAAACCGTATCACATTGATTAATTTGAGAAGAGTTAGTGACATGCAGTAACATGCCATGAGACAAGCGGCGGGTTGAAAGGCTGATTTGCCGGGAAGAAAGCACATGCTTTCAATTTCCAGGAGGATCAGAAAGAAGATTTTTTTTGATGATTGGGATAGTTCAAAAAGCATATCGCACCCCGCAATAGGGCAATTGCTCATGCACCAGATCAAGCAAGTCATCCACCAGTTCTTTTTTAAAACCCCGTTTGTACCGCACGTTTCTGCCGCCGGTCTGACTATATTTTACTTCCTGTAAATCCGGCTTCCAAAGTACCTCCTCTGCCTTCGGATGCCATCCCATGTTCACTTCATGCAGTTGTTCGTTGTGTGTCAGAAAAATGATTTCCGCTACCAGTTGTTTTTTGGTTTTCTCATTCAGTTTGTCATTCATCTCATCAAAAAGAATCCGCCAGCCATCTTTCCAGCCTTCATAAAAAATCACCGGTGAAAAATTTACATTTACTTCATATCCAGCATCCACAAATTCATTCATCACATCGATGCGATCGCTGATAGGTGTAGTCCGCACGTCGACCAGCTTGCTTATTTGATGTGGCATCAGGCTAAAACGGATCCGCGTTTTTAATTGAGGATCATACGTCAGCATTTCCCTGTTTACAAATTTGGTTGCGAAGGTGAGTTTTGCATTCGGTATCTCTTTAAAGAGGTTTATCAGATCTCTTACATTATCGCAAATCGCAGCGTCTGCACTGCAGTCACCGTTCTCTCCTATTTCATAAACCCAATACTTAGGATCGATATGATCAGGGAGCGGCAAAGGTCCTTGTCTGGCTGCATGCCTTCTGAGGTAATTGCAGATCTGCTCTATGTTTACAAAAATAGAGATCGGGTTGGCAAATCCTTTTCTTCTTGGAACGTAGCAATAAGAACAAGCCATGGTGCACCCATTCGATTCCGAAGGCGCTACCCAATGAGAGCTTCTTGTATTGGCACGGCAGCTTAATGACTTTTTGATGCCGAGGACTATGATGTGTTTCTTATTCGAGATCCAGTCTTCGATGGAGCCGTGGTTGCCATGAAGTTCCGGTATCTTCCAGTGAGAAGGCACTTCTATAAGCGCTGCATCCGGGTATTTCGCCAATACTTCCTGTCCCCTTTTATAATTTCTTACCTCCGGTTCGAGGTAGATTTCATTCACCTTCAGCAAATCATGAATCGTTTTA
>JAICYZ010000016.1 GCA_025933935.1 Chitinophagaceae bacterium | reverse complement strand
GCTTGCGGGTTATAAATGGGAGTTCAACCTGGTACAAAGCCCTGAAGTGAATGCATGGTGTATGCCGGGAGGAAAAGTGGTCGTTTATACCGGATTATTACCCATCACGCAAAATGAAGCTGGCCTGGCAATTGTATTAGGTCATGAAATTTCCCATGCGGTACTGCATCACGGACAGGAAAGAATGAGCCAGGCTTTGTTGGCTCAGGGCGTTCAAATCGGAGGTGATCTTTTTACTTCTGGAAATGCACAGGCAAATAATATTTTTAATTCCATTTATGCACCTTCAGCGCAAATTGGTGTCTTATTACCTAATTCAAGAAAACAGGAACTGGAAGCGGATCATTACGGTTTGATTTTCGCGGCGATGGCCGGATATAATCCGCAGGAAGCAATTCCGCTTTGGGAAAGAATGGCAAAATTAAACAGTGGAAATCAGACTCCTGAAATCTTAAGTGACCACCCGGTAGATTCTAAAAGAATTACTGCATTGAAAAAGGAAATGCCGGAAGCATTGAAATATTACAAACCTGTAAGTTAAGATTCGATTCTATAAAAGAACATAAATTAACCCTGCATTAGATTTTGCAGGTTTTTTTTTATGAATTATACCGTTTTTTTTCGTAATTTTGCAGCTGTCTAAGAAGCACCTTAAATATTTTTCAATATTTTTTTTAAAAATAAGGGTGTTCCGGTATTTATAGACGATTTTTTAATCTTAAAATATTGCTTCGCGTATGTCTCAAACATTGTTTGAAAAATTGCAATTGGAGGATGAGAAAAATTTACTGATACAAGGGCTTCCTTCCACCATCGAGAAACAATTTTCAAAGCTTTCATTTTCAAAAAATGTAACCCAACTCTTAAAGGTCCGTAAAATTGATTTTGCTCTTGTCTTCGCCTTAAATTCAAACCAGTTGCAAAAGATTTTTGCTGAATTATGTCCTGCTTTGCATGATGACACGAAGTTGTGGATTGCTTTTCCAAAACAGGCTTCAAAAATTGTAAGTGATTTGAACAGAAGCGGCTCGTGGGATTTTTTAATTGAAAGGGGATATGAAACCGGCGAAAAAGTAGTACTGGATTATGTTTGGAGTGCTCAACGTTTTACTAAATTGCAGGTTTGTGAAGAAATTAAGGCAAAGCCTTCTGTTTCTAAAGTGGTAAAAATGAAACCGGCCACTACGAAATTCGCGGAAGCAGAGGGTTTCTAAAAAAGGGTTTGAATAGCCGCATTATAACATCACTTTAAATGTGTTTAGCAACGTTTAGCAGCGTTTAATAACAAATAAACAAATAAGCGGGATTTGTGTTTTTCTTGTTAAAGAAAATTTACGCGAATTAGGAATAACAAACAGGAACGGTATTTATGGATTATTTCATAAATGCCGTTTCTGTTTCTTTTGCAAGCTATTGAGGTCTTGCGGTAATATAATATGTTTTCCACCAAAGCTGCCGTCCGGAATACTGCTTTTGCCACTAAACATCTTTCATCTAGAGTCAAAACTTCTTTCAATTTATGAGATGTTCCTTGGAACCTTTAGTGCCTTAATTTGATTTTGTAAAGTGCCAATTTGTAACAAGAGAATCATTATTTACAAAAAAAATGGCACATGCAGCGTTTTGCATAATTTGTATGTCCTATTTGTTAACGAGTCCTTTACGTATTTGGATAAGTCATGAAAAATTATTTTAGATACTGTTTTTTTTATTCACGTATTACCAAAATTATTTCCTCGTTTCTATCTCCAGATATTGTTATTGCTTGATAAGAATCCTTAAAATTTGATTGTTATAAACCGTTAACTAATGATTCCATTTATGTTTACAAAAATTTATTTACTGAATAAAAAATCAGCAATCCTGTTGTTCGGTATTGTTGCTTTTCTTTGCCTCCCGTTTTGCGTTTCCGCACAAAAGAAAACGGTTAACGGCATTGTAACTGCTACCGATGGCTCGCCTCTTGTTGGAGCGACCGTTTTAGAAAAAGGTACTCCAAATGGCACTCAAACGAATGGGAACGGCAATTTCACTCTTAGCGTGGCAGATAATGCTGTATTAACGGTGTCGAGTGTCGGATACCAGGATGCAACGGTTGAGGTGAATGGGCAGACGGAACTACATGTTAGTCTGAAACCTTCTGTAAATACGCTGGAGCAGGTAGTTGTAGTTGGCTACGGAACGCAAAGAAAGATTGATGTGACAGGTTCAGTGGCAAATATCAAAGGTGACGTAATTTCAAAGCAATCTTCTTATAATCCGTTGAGTGCTTTGCAGGGGCAGGTAGCCGGAGTGCAGGTTGCAAATAGCGGCGCTCCCGGAGCTCCGCCAAAATTAACGATAAGAGGAGTAGGTACTGTTTATGGAAATACCGATCCGTTATACGTTGTAGATGGCGTATGGTATAATGACGTCAGTTTTCTGAACAGCAGTGATATTGAAAGCGTCAGCGTTTTGAAAGACGCTTCTTCCGAATCTATTTATGGGATCCGCGCTGCTAACGGCGTTGTATTGATCACGACAAAAAAAGGAAGAAGAAATGGAAAATCAGTGATCAATTACAACGGTTTTGCCGGAAACCAGGTAGTAACCAACCAGGTAAAAATGGCAACAGGTCCTGAGTATGCACAGATGATCAACGAAGTCTATGCATTAAATGGCTCTCCGGCTTTGTATGCCGATCCCTCTTCTTACGGCACTACAGATTGGTATCATCTGATATTAAGAAATGCTTTTGTGACTAATAATCAAATATCTGTAAATGGAGGAGGCGAAAAATCGACTTATAATTTTTCTTTGGGTTATTATCACCAGGATGGATTGGTAAAGAAAAATGATTTTGATAAATATTCAATGCATGTGTCCAACGACTACCAGGTGACTGATTTTTTGAAGGTTGGCGTAAATACGACTGGAATCCTTAGTAATTCAAACGATGCTCCCGGTGGTATTTTCTACTCATTATTCAATTCTGCACCAATTGTTCCGGCTTTTTATGCCGACGGAAGCTATGGCGATCCGGCAGATTACAATATCGCATCCGCAAACCAAAAAAATCCACAGGAAAACATTGATTACTTTAATAACACTACCAAAACATGGAAGTTAAATGGAAACGTATATGCGGATATAAAATTCCTTAAAAGCTTTACCTTCCACAGCAGTGCCGGTGGTGATTTTGAGCAATCAGAAGGAAAAGGATATACTCCTTTCACCAATTATAATTATATCCCGGTAGCACTCAGAACTACGCACAGCGTATTAAGTGTTGGTAGAAGTGAAACCCGCAACTGGATTGTTGAAAATACCTTGACTTTTGATAAAAGAATTGGAGACCATTCGGTAAAAGTATTATTAGGGCAAGGAGCACAGCAATACAAATCTTATTTTTTAAATGGCAGTGTTCAGGATGTGCCGCAGGGTACTTCAACAGAATATATCACCTTAGGAAATGCATCTACAGCAGCAGTGACTGACGGTGGAAGTTTAGACCGCGTTTCTTCTTATTTTGGAAGAGTAAATTATTCATACCAGGATAAATATTTATTTACCGGTTCGTTAAGAGCTGACGGTTCTTCAAAATTCAGCAGCACCTGGGGCTATTTTCCATCTGTGGGTATTGGATGGGTAATTAGCAAAGAAAAGTTTTTTGAAAACCAGCATTTATTCAATAATCTAAAATTGAGAGGAAGTTGGGGAAGGGTTGGTAATTTATCCGTTCCTGCCAATCTTTCTATTCTTACGGCGACGCAAACACCTGCACTTGTTTATGTAGGTGGCGATGGAAGTTCTGCTCCCGGCGCAAGTATAACTTCGGTAGTACCGCCTGCAACGACATGGGAAGTTGGAGAAGGAACCGACATCGGTCTGGATGCCGCATTAATTGATAATAAACTGAACGTAGAATTAGACTGGTATAATAAAAAGACGATAAATGCCATTTTCGCAATTCCGGTGTTGGGTTCAGTTGGTACTACCAGCGGAACCATTATCGGGAACCAGGCTACTTTTCAAAATCAGGGATTTGAATTTCTGGCTACCTGGAAAGATGACCTAAATAAGGACTGGCATTATTCAATCAGCGCTAACGGCGGTTATAATCAAAACAAAGTACTGAGCGTTTCTTCCGGTGGTAATCCTATTTATGACTTTTTAGGCGCCAATGTAATTACCCGCACCATGGTTGGGCAGCCGATTGGGCAGTTTTTTGGTAGGGAAGTAGTAGGAATTTTTCAAAGCGCTGCAGATATAGCAGGCTATACAAATAAAAACGGTGTTGTAATACAACCTACTGCAAAACCCGGAGATTTTAAATATAAGGATGTGAATGGCGATGGCGTCATTGATGATAAGGACCGGGTTCCTTTGGGAAACCCGAATCCGAGATTTGTATATGGATTTAATACAACGTTAAACTATAAACGCTTTGATTTGACACTGGATTTTCAGGGAGTAAGCGGCGTAAGTATTTATAACGGCAATTTTGCCCTTCGTTTCGGAGGTGAAAATTACACCCAGGATTTTTATGACAACCGCTGGCATGGAGAAGGCACTTCCAATGTCTATCCTTCTGTAAACGTTGCGGGAAACAATAGTATTACCAATTCGTTTTTTGTAGAAGACGGCAGTTATTTCAGGGTTAGAAATGCACAGTTGGGTTATACGATTATTGGCACTCAAAAACATTCATTGTTTTCCAACCTGAGGATCTATGTAAATGCCCAAAATCCTTTTACATGGTTCAGTTACAGAGGCTTTACACCGGAAGTACAGGCAAGTTCACCAACGTTGGCAGGAATTGATCAGCAGGTGTACCCGCTTTATGCAACTTATAATTTTGGTGTAAATCTTACCTTTTAAAAGTTAAAGAGATTAATATGAATACAATCAATATAAAAATCAAAAAAGTTTCAATAGCACTCGGATTATTATCCGGCACCATCCTTTTCAGTTGTACGAAAAGCTTTCTTGAGGTGCCGCCGCAGGCTCAAAAACCGGTAGAGCAATTTTGGAAAACACAGGCGGATGCTACTGCTGCTGTAAATGCGATGTATGCAAATACGCGCGGATGGACATTTGTCGCTTTTGCTCCTACGGCAGTAGAAAGTCTCGGCTCAGATGATGCATCAACCGGAAGTGATCCAACCGACGGTTCTGTTGCTTTTATGAGCCAGTTTGATAATTTTACCGTTACTTCCACCAACCGCGAATTACCGGATTTTTGGAATGGTATGTACCAGGAAATCAATTATTGCAACCAGGTAATAGATAATGTACCAAAAATTAGTATGGATGCTACTCTTGGTACCCGCTACATAGCCGAAGCAAAATTTTTGAGAGCCTATTCTTACTTCCGGCTGGTACGTGCTTTTGGTGATGTTCCATTGCGTTTGCATCTTCCAAAAGATGCAAGCGAATATAATCTGCCAAGAACTCCTAAAGACCAGGTGTGGGCGGCGATCGAACAGGATCTTACTGATGCCGAATCTGTATTGCCTGCATCTTATTCAGGTCCGGATGTTGGCAGGGCCACAAAAGGAGCAGTTCAGGCGCTTCACGCTAAGGTGGCGCTCTACCAGAAAAAGTGGGCAGATGTGGTAACTTATACAAACAAGGTGATCCAATCAAATTTGTATTCCCTTTTCCCGGATTTTGAAAAACAATACAGGATTCCGAATGAAAACAATTCTGAATCGATTTATGAAGTACAATGCACATATCTTCCAAATAATTCTGCTGCTTCCAATTCTCAATATTGCCAGATTCAGCAGCCACGCGGAGGTTTTACTGGCAACGGCTGGGGTTATAATATTCCTACCCAGGACCTGGTAGATGCATTTGAACCGGATGATCCGCGGTTGAATGGGACAATTCTTTTCAGGGGTTCCACTTCCGCAGAGGGTGATTTGATTCCTCTTACTGCTGTCAATCCGAGGTATAATTATAAATCATACGTGCCCTTTTCAATTTATGTGAATGATAATAGTGGCAGCGATCAGAACGTAAGGGTGCTTCGTTATTCCGATGTTTTACTGATGAATGCAGAGGCCAATAACGAATTAACAAACACTAGCGCAGCTCTTGCTTCTTTAGAACAGGTTCGCAAAAGAGCAAGGACTTATGCAATAGCGAACGGCGCTCCTTCCACTACCTTGCCCGAAGTAACCACAACCGATCAGGCAGCGCTTCGAAAAGCAATCTATCATGAAAGAAGGGTAGAACTGGCGATGGATTTCGATAGCCGCTATTTTGATGTGATCAGGCAGGACAGGGGAGCAGAGGTGTTTGGTCCTTTAGGTTGGAAAGCCAATAAGAATGAGGTGTGGCCAATTCCTCAATCTGAAATTGATAATAGCTTTGGTGTGTTAACTCAAAATCCCGGATACTAATAGTACAAAATCTCCTTATTATGAAAAAAATCCAAATTAAAAATATGCTTCTTTTAATAACAGGAACGATGCTGTTATCATCCTGTTATAAATCTTTTGACCCCAACAGCTATAAGCCTACTTTCACTATCGGAGGATACGCTACTTCGGGGGACGTTGGAAAAGGCCACCTGGTAGGCTACTGGGCGTTTGATGGCAGCTATATCGACAGTGTTTCAGGCACGGTGGCAACAGGTGTAAATACCGGATTTTCCAATGGCTTTAAAGGGCAGGCTTTACAGGGATCGGCAAATGGTTACGCAATTTCTGATTTACCCGCTGCGATCAAAAATGTAAAAAGTTTTACGATAGATTTTTGGATCAACACACCGCAAAATACCAGTAGCGCAATTGCGCCGATAAGTATTTCAAACGTCAACGATTTCTGGGGTGCGCTCGACATGTTTTATGAAAACGGCAGCACCGCATCATCCGCTAATTTCAAAGTGCATTACGGTTGGAAGCAAGCTAACAACTGGTTTACCACTGCATTTCTTTCTAATCCGTGGAATGCATGGCAAAACATTGCGGTTACTTACGATGCAGGAAGCTCGACTTTCAACCTCTACCAGGGCGGATCTTTAACTACCGGTGGCAGTTTAACTGTGGCCGGGTTAGGAAATGCTTCATTTGTGGACGGCGCAACTAAAATCATTTTTGGAACAGAACAATTTCAAACCACTCCAAGCCTTGGAACCGCCGGTGGCGCACAGGGATGGGCCGGCTATCTGCCCGGTCAATTAGATGAAGTAAGAATCTATGACGTAGCGCTTTCAGCTTCTGATCTAAAGGCCTTGATTATTCTGCAGGGAAAAGGAAAATAAAGCAATGATTTCTTTAAAAAAATTTATAATTGTGTAAACATGAAACATCTCCTTTCTATAATACTCGTTAGTTCAGCATTATTTTTCATGAATAGCTGTAAGAAAACGGATAGCGGAACAGGCATTACTGTAAATGCAACAGCTCCAAAAATCACAACCGGCGATACATCTAATACGGCAGGAAACAACGTAAATGTTGGCGGAAATATCACCAGTGACGGCGGATCAATTGTAACCGAGGCAGGAATTGTTTATGGCACAGCACCAGGGGTAGATACTTCCAAAAACAAAATTGCGGTGTATCCCATTTCAGGCCCTTACTCGATTACCTTAAAGGGATTGCAGCTACTGACTCCTTACTATTACAGAGCTTATGCAATTAATAGTAAAGGAATCACCTATGGTGATGAAAAATCTTTCAAATTGCCGGTTATGGGTTACAGCACTTCATCACAGGTGGCTGCTGCAAATTTAAAAGCATACTGGGCTTTTGATGGCGGGTATATCGATAGTGTATCACACACTGCCGGAACTGCCGTTCATGGTACATCCGTTAGTTTTGTTACCGGCAAAAAAGGACAGGCAGTAGAAGTAGTAAGTCCGGGATATATTAATTCTAATATTGGCGATGCGATTGCAGGTTTGCAGACTTTAACCTGTGTCATGTGGATCAAACATCCTGCTACCCTAGATCCCGGGGGATCGAAATTTACCTACTTTCCGTTTTCGCTGAACGCCGCAGGTTTTTCATGGGAAAACACGAAATTTTTTGCGTTGTTTAATAATGCGGACAATGCATCAAACACGTATGGCAAAGTGGGTTTAAATGATCAATGGTTTGATATTGGCCAAAAATGGCCTAAGATGCTTGATGGTAACTGGCATCAACTGGCGGTTTCATTCAATGGAGCCAGCGGCACTTTAAAGGTGTATGTTGACGGTGCATTGATTGGAACTTCTGCGTTTAAACCTCAGGCTGATTTTGGAACGGTAAACAGTTTTACATTGGGTGGTCCTGATGATTTTGCAAATGCTGCCAATGGCTGGATGAACTCTTTGAATGGTGATCTTGATGAGTTTAAGGTTTTCAATAAAGAGCTTTCGCAGGACGATATTACAGCTTTATATACCTTGCAGTCTCTCGGAATGTAAGAATGTAAAAGGAATTATTAAATCGTTCAATAAGGGTACAGTTGCTTTCCGTTAGCAAATTCAACTGTACCTTTATTTTTTGCAACAATTTCAAATCCTTCTCCAGCACATGGCCGAAACAAAAAATCGTCAAAACAATTTTACCGCTTTTTTATGCTGCCTGGCGTTGGTAGTGATTACTTTTTCAGCTTGCACTAAAAAGCCTTCTGCACCTTCACAGCCTCCGCCTCCGCCAGCGTCTAAAAGCTTCCAGATCCAAAGGCAAACGATCAACTCGCAAACATTTAACTCAGCAAAAACTGTTTTTGGGATCAATGTGAATCCGGTAATTCAAATTTCATTTTCGGATAAGGTGGATAAAAATTCTTTAGCTTCAGCAATAACTTATACAAACAAGACCAATGGTAATTCTAATGTTCCATTCTCGATTTCTTACCAGAACAGTGACAGCACGGTAATTATTTCGCCATCAAAAGCCATCAACTTTCTGAATGAATATTCCTTCTCTATCAGCACGCTCGCAAAATCAGCAACAGGCAATTCGTTATCAAACAGGTCTGATCTTATTTTTGTTACACAAATAGATTCTACAGATAAATATGCTCAAATATCAGACTCCGCATTGCTCGATCTGGTGCAAAAACAGACTTTTAAATATTTCTGGGATTTTGGGCATCCGGTAAGCGGTATGGCGAGGGAACGAAGCAATGGTGATAATGAAACAGTGACTACCGGAGGTACTGGATTTGGAATCATGTCGATGATTGCAGCAGTTCATCGTGGATTTATAACACGGCAGGATGCGGTAAATCGCATTGGCACGATTACCAATTTTTTATTAACGAAATGTGAGCGCTGGCATGGCGCCTTTGCCCATTGGATCAACGGGAGTACCGGCGCAACGATTCCTTTTGGTACAAATAATGGAGCTGATATTGTAGAAACGTCCTTTCTCGTCGAGGGTTTGCTTACTGCACGGCAATATTTCGATAACAACAATACAAATGAAATAGCGCTGCGGGACAGCATTAATTCAATCTGGAATGCGGTGGACTGGAAATGGTTTACACAAAATGGGAATGCGAATGGTTTGTATTGGCAATATAATCCTTCGTATTCAAACACGTCTGATATATGGAGCATTCCGGTTACCGGCTGGAATGAAGCTTTGATCACTTATATTCTTGGCGCATCATCACGCGATCATGCTATTTCTAAAAGTATTTATGACAACGGTTGGGCGCGCAGTGGAGCAATAAAAAATGGGAATTCCTATTATAATATTCTTTTGCCATTAGGTCCAAATTTGGGCGGCCCGTTATTTTTCGCACATTATTCTTTTCTTGGTTTAAATCCGAATCAGCTTTCCGATCAATATGCTAATTATTGGGATCAAAATACCGCGCATTCGAAAATCAATTATCAATATTGTGTTTATAACCCCAATCAATTTTATGGATATAGCAATCTTTGCTGGGGACTGACCGCAAGCGATGATAACAAAGGTTATGATGCACACTCGCCGACAAATGATGATGGAGTGATTAGTCCTACTGCTGCAATTTCATCGATTCCTTACACACCAACCGAATCAATGAATGGACTACGGTTTTTTTATTATAAACTCGGCGATAAATTGTGGGGCGATTACGGCTTTGTTGACGCTTTTAATTTAAGCCAGTTGTGGTTTGCAAGCTCTTTTCTTGCCATCGACCAGGGACCGCAAATTGTAATGATAGAGAATTACAGGAGTGGATTGCTCTGGAATTTATTTATGAGTTGTCCGGAGGTGAAGCAGGGTTTAAGATCGCTTGGTTTCAGCAGCCCTTCGATTTAGAAAGCATAATCCATTTATTTCCTTTACTGATATTTTCAAAATCCGGCTTAAAAGTTTGTTTCCTGACGTCAACAGAGAGGGTTGCAAAAGTGAGTAGTATTTTATGTTTATTGCAGCAAACAAACAAATACCACCGATTCCTGTTTGCTTATTTCATAATTACCATTCCTATTTCTTTTGTTAGTTGAATTTCCATCGTTTTCAAATGGCTGTGCGTTTGAATCAACAACATTTGACGATCGGCAGAAGTAGTCTTTGCCAATTCTTCTGCATTTAACCCGATCAGTTTTTTTATTTTTTTCAAGTCAAGATAACGAACGGTCGAGGCTATATCTGTTTTATAATTATCTTCTCTTTTTGGTACCTTCATTTCATATTTCGCTTCCCAGCCGTCGCTCACCTCATATGGAAATTCAATCAGGTTGGTTACCGCATTGCTCATTTGCAGATCTTCACTATACAAAAAACTTTTGGGCGTCGGTTCCAATTTTTCTTCGTACCACGTTTTATAATTGGCTACTATTTTTTTTAACATGTCGTCTTCTATCGTATCTTCTTCCATAACATCATACAACAAATAATCAGCAACTCTTTTTTCATCTTCCCATTGATTTAAGCCAAATTCCAACAAACATCTCACTAAAGATCTTTCATGAAAAATTTCATCTTTTAAAAGCCCAAGTGATTCCGGCTCTTCGTTTGAAACCTTCGGAATTTCACTTCCAGGTTCCTGGAAAACTTTATCAGTTTGAACGGTTTTCTTTTCTTCTTTGCTGAATTTTTCTCGCAAAAATTTATTGACCAGGTTGTGCAACCCGCCTTCGTCAATTTTTAAGATCTGCGCAGTTTGCCGGATATAATCTTCCTGTTTGGTAAAATCTTCCGCTTTATTAATTTTTGAAATAGATTCTGCAATGGTATTTACAACCTGCGATTTTTTGTTGGTATCATTTGCGGCTTCTGATAAATAAAATTCAAGCTGGAATAAGATAAAATCCTTTTTATTTTCTTTGATAAAATTGGTAAATGCAGCCGCGCCGTATTTATTTACATAGCTATCCGGATCTTCGTTATCCGGAAGCAATGCCAGTTGCACGTTTAATCCTTCTTCCAATGCCAGGTCAAGTCCGCGTAAAGCCGCTTTCACACCGGCAGCATCGCCATCATATAAAATCGTCAGGTTGGAGGTATATTTTTTTATCAACCGCAATTGATCGGGAGTAAGAGAAGTTCCACCACTGGCGACCACGTTTTCTATTCCTGCCTGGTGAAGCGAAACCACATCCGTATAGCCTTCTACCAGGAGGCATTCATCATTTTTGTCAATTGCCTGGCGGGCAAACCAGGAGCCGTATAAAATCTTGCTTTTTACATAAATCTCATTTTCCGGCGTGTTGATGTATTTAGGCGCCTTATCATTTTTCCTGATCAAGCGGGCGCCAAAGCCCGTAACTTTTCCGGATTGATTGTGTATCGGGAAAATAACCCTGCCCCGATAATTATCCTGCAAACCATTTTCTCTTTCGACAACCAAACCGGCTTTTTTTAAAAGCTCTTTATTGAATTGTTTTGCAACGGCAGCTTTTGCAAAAGTATCGCGGGCTTCAGGATTGTAACCTAATTCAAATCTTTTAATTGTTTCTTCCCGAAAACCTCTTTCTTTCAAATAGCTCATTCCCACATTCAATCCTTCTTCAGAATTAAACAAACTGTCAGAAAAATATTGTTGTGCAAATTTATTGATGATATAAAGGCTGTCAGCCTCTTGCTGCTGTTGCTTATATTCGGGGCTGGTCTCTTTCTCCTCAATTTCCACATTGTATTTTGCAGCCAGCCACTTCAGCGCTTCTACATAACTGTATTTTTCATGCTCCATCAAAAAACTGATGGCATTGCCGCTTTTGCCACAGCCAAAACATTTGTAGATTTCTTTAGAAGGAGAAACGGTGAAAGAAGGAGATTTTTCATTGTGAAAAGGACATAAGCCGATGTAATTTGTACCTCTTTTTCTCAGTTTTACAAATGAATTGACAATCTCAATAATATCAATCCTGCTAATAATTTGTTGTATCGTTTCCTGCGGTATCATTTACTTCTTTACTCCCTTTTAAACAGTTTTATTTTCTGAAAAAAGCAGGAAGATTTATTTCAACTCTTGAAGAAATCAAAGAGCCTGTAAAAACCTCCTGCGTGTAACCGGGCAAATCTATTAATAAGTCCAGATGAGAGAAATAATGGCAAGGATTACCGAAATAATAGTTGTAACAATCATAGTAGCTACAAAATTTTTCATGGAAATGATTTTCATATTATTTGTTTTTATTTAAAAAATAGCGTGCGAAGTAAAATGTTTTATTTGATACTGTAAAGTTATAAATATCCGGATTTTTTCGGATTAAAAATGCAATGAATGGTTTTCAAAAGACTTACTTCATTGTTTCTCAGGGAAAAAATCATCAATATTTGTTCTTTTACTGCTGATGTATTGCATTTAATTTGTAACTTTTGCACAATTCAATCCTTTTAAAGAGTTTTTCGATAATCAAATTATTATTAGTTATGAAAATTTTCAAATACTCTTTTTGTTTATTGATAACGGCAGCAGCGCTTTTCTCCTGTAGCGGTACCAAATCCGGCAAACAAATAAATAGTGCAAATTATGATTCTACCGGAGCAGATAGTTTACTTACCATTGTACAACGGCAAACTTTTGAATATTTCTGGGATGGCGCAGAACCAACCAGCGGAATGGCCAGAGAGCGAATCAATATAGACGGTATTTATCCCCAAAATGATCATGATGTAGTAACCAGCGGCGGAAGCGGTTTTGGCATAATGGCTATTGTAACCGGTATTCATCGCGGTTTTATCACAAGAAAAGAAGGTGTGGAAAGGTTGGAAAAAATTACAAGCTTTCTCGAAAAAGCAGATCGTTTTCATGGTGCGTGGCCACATTGGCTGTATGGGCCAACAGGAAAAGTGAAACCTTTTAGCAAAAAAGATGATGGAGGCGATATCGTTGAAACCGCTTTCCTTGTGCAGGGACTTTTAACTGCCAGACAGTATTTGCAAAAGGGAACCAAAAATGAGCAGAAACTGGCAGCAAGAATGGATAAACTATGGAAAGAAGTGGATTGGAATTGGTATCGCAATGGACAGAACGTGCTTTACTGGCATTGGAGCCCGGATTATGGATGGCAAATGAATTTTCCAATTCACGGTTATAATGAATGTTTGATTTTATACATTCTGGCGACGTCTTCTCCAACTCATGGTGTACCGGACGAAGTTTATCATGAAGGCTGGGCTGAAAACGGAAAAATTAAATCTGCATCGACACATTTTGGATATACATTACAATTGCACCACCAGGGTGCGCCAAACGGTGGCCCATTGTTTTGGGCACATTATTCCTATCTTGGTCTTGATCCACATGGACTGAAAGATGAATACGCTGATTACTGGAAAGAAAATACCAACCAGGCTTTGATCAATTACGAATGGTGTGTAAAAAATCAATTGAATTATAAAGGTTATGGTGCTGACAGTTGGGGGCTGACTTCAAGTTATTCTGTAAACGGATATGCTGGTCATGCACCTTCGGAAACAAGAGATTTAGGCGTAATAGCTCCTACCGCTGCCATTTCTTCCATTCCCTATACTCCTGAAAAATCTGTTGCTGCAATAAAACATTGGTATGGCGATATGAAAAATGTGCTTTGGGGCAGGTATGGTTTTTATGATGCTTTTAGCGAAACTGCCAATTGGTATCCTCAAAAATATCTTGCTATTGACCAGGGGCCGCAGGTAGTAATGATCGAAAATTACCGTAGCGGATTGCTATGGAAGCTTTTTATGAGTTGTCCTGAAGTGCGGCAAGGTTTAAAAAAACTGGGTTTTGAAAGCCCTTATTTGCATTGACGGGTTGTATGATTTATTGCTGATTTTTAATTAAAACAAAATACAGTCATGAATTCGAAAGCCAAATTCATTTCGCGAAAAGAAGCCTTAAAAAGATTGGGAACGATTGGAATGACCATACCATTTACCCAATCCTTTTTTTCTGTTGCTTCAGCAATGAATGTAAAAGCCGAAAATGAACCAATTGGAAAATCCAAAAATAAACAACCGAATATTCTGTGGATCACTACGGAAGGAGTTCCAATCAGTGTTTTAAGTTGTTATGGAAGCAAATTCATGCCTACTCCAAACATAGACAGGATCGCAAAGGAAGGAATGTTATTTACCAATTCATTTGTTAATAACGCGCTTTGCGCTCCCAGCCGCGCTACATTACTTACCGGCAAGTACAATCATTTGAATGGAATGCTCACGAATCCGGGCGAGACTACCAATGGACAAACACGAAGTTTTTTTGATCCAAAACAACAAACATTTGCCAAAATCCTGCAAAAGGCCGGATACAAAACAGGAATGGTTGGCAAATGGCATTTGGTTTCGGAACCGGGAAAACCGTCGAATCCTGGTGAGGCCGGCTTTGATTATTTTGTATTTAAAGAAGGTGCCGGTGGCCCTTATTATAATGCAAAAGGTTATTTTCAAAATCCTTTGCTCGGCAGCAAGGAAATACAGGAAAGGGAATATCCTGGCTACATTACCGACAATTTTACAGACCTCGCAATAAATGGGATGAAAAAGCTGGGCGAACCTTTTTGTATGGCTGTTCAGTTTTTTAATGACCATCGTCCGTTTGATCCGCCCCATAAATATGAACACATTTTTGATGACGTGCGCTTTCCGGAACCTGGCACTTTTTGGGACGATTATAAAACACGTTCTGCAGCCGCCCGTGAAGCCCGGATGAGAATTGCTGATATGAAAGATTTTCATCCCCCGGAAGATCTTACAGAAAGGCAGCGCCAGCAATGGAATTATCAACAGTTGATGCGTCATTTCCTGGCCACCCTCAAGTCACAGGATGATAATGTAGGGCGAATTCTGGATTTTCTCGATAAAAATGGACTTGCTGATAACACGATCGTTGTCTTTACAGGTGACCATGGTTTTTTCCTTGGTGAACACGGCTGGTTTGATAAAAGATTTATGTATGAAGAAGCTTTGCGCGTGCCTTGGATGATCCGCTATCCGGGAATGATAAAACCGGGTAGCAAAAGTAATGCGCAAGTGGCCAGTATTGATAATGCACCTACCATCCTTGATCTTTGTTCGCTTCCCATTCCGGACGATATGCAGGGGAAGAGTTTGGTACCGGTTTTTAAAGAACAAAATCCTGAAGGATGGCCCACATCTTTATACTATCATTATTACGAATTTGCACCACCACACTGGGTTTTGCCGCATTATGGCATTCGCACCGAACGATATAAACTGATCAGCTATTATACCATTAATGAATGGGAACTATTTGACATGCTAAAGGATCCGGATGAAATGGATAATCTGCTATTAATGGAAGGAATGAAAATAACACCGGGGTATGAAGATGTGGTGAAAGACCTGGTTGAAAAACTGAAAGATATCAGGAGTAAATATAAGGATGAAACGGGTGAGCCGGTAAAATTCTGGCCAATCAATACATATAATTAGTTCTGCATGCTTGCAGTACTGTTTATGTTTTTTGTTCACTACAAAAATGTAAACGGTAAACGGACAAATAAACCGAATTTTAATTCTAAAAAAATAGATTCATTGAATCATAAAGCAGATGCATGTTGCTGTGCAGGTCATGCAACGGCTACTCACACGGAAAATGTAATGTCAGTGCAAGGCGATGGTGCAAAAGAATGCATGATCACGCTCGCCGGAGGTGGTTTTTTAATGGGAACCGACGATAAAGATGGGTTTCCAAATGACGGCGAAGGACCGGTAAGGGAAGTTACTTTGGATTCTTTTTATATCGACAAAACAACAGTTACCAATCGTCAGTTTGCTGAATTTATAAAAGCAACGGGTTACAAAACAGATGCGGAAAAATATGGGTGGTCGTTTGTTTTTTATGAATTGTTGCCGGAAGAATTAAAGCATGCACATTTGCAAACATCTTCACAAGCGCCGTGGTGGTGTGTTGTGGAAGGTGCATATTGGAAGCAGCCTGAAGGAAAAAATTCGGATATAAAGGAAAGGATGGATCACCCGGTGGTTCATGTATCATGGAATGATGCCGTCGCTTATTGCAACTGGGCAGGAAAAAGATTGCCAAGCGAGGCCGAATGGGAATATGCTGCACGCGGTGGATTGGTACAGAAAAGATTTCCGTGGGGAAATGAATTGAATCCGGGTGGAAAGCATTTTTGCAATATATGGCAGGGAATATTTCCCGGTATTAACACAATGGAGGATGGATATTTGGGTACCGCACCAGCTGAAAGTTTCGGGCCAAATGGTTTTGGTTTGTACAACATGGCGGGCAATGTGTGGGAATGGTGCAGCGATTGGTTCAGCGGCGATTTTCACAAAACGGCATCAGCTACAAACCCAAAAGGACCTGCGAATGGGGCTGCAAAAGTAATTCGGGGCGGTTCGTTTTTATGCCATGAATCTTATTGTAACCGTTATCGGGTGGCGGCAAGGTCTTCTAATACGGTAGATAGTTCTACTTCCAATATGGGATTTAGGTGTGCCTTGTGAATGGTGAAAAGTGAGTTGTCAGTTGTGACTTGTGAATGGTGAATCAATTATGAAGGATCATGATGTGCGGGCCGTTATCTTTTGCCCCACTAAAGTTTTTGGTTAAAACTAGTTCTGTCAATTGTTTATATTTAAAATACTGAAGATGAAATATGCATTCCTTTTACTGCTCTTCATTGTTTTTCCATTTTTTGGTTTTAATCAATTTTCTCAAAGCAATACTTACTGTAATCCCATAAACATTGACTACACTTACATGATCTATAATGCCGATAAAAACCTTTCTTATCGGTCCGGCGCTGACCCGGCTGTAGTGAGATTCAGAAACGAATACTATCTCTTTGTAACGCGTTCTTTGGGCTACTGGCATTCCAAGGATCTCAAAAACTGGGATTTTATCAACCCCCAAAAGTGGTATTTCCAGGGGTCAAACGCACCAGCCGCTCATAATTACAAAGATTCCCTATTGTATGTTTGTGGCGATCCATCCGGGTCTATGAGTGTTCTTTATACTGATGATCCCAAAAAAGGAAACTGGAAGGCATTTCCTTTGATTCTAAACGATCTGCAGGATCCTGATCTGTTTGTTGATGACAACGGGCAGGCGTACATGTTTTGGGGTTCTTCCAACAAATTTCCGATCAGGGGAAGATTACTTGACAGGAAAGATAATTTCCGTCCTGCTGAAAAAGTAGATACGCTGTTTAATCTCGATGAGGCAAATCACGGCTGGGAGCGTTTTGGAGAAAATAATGCTGATACGGTTTTAGGCGGTTATATCGAAGGGGCGTGGCTTACCAAACACAATGATATCTATTATATGCAATATGCGGCTCCTGGAACAGAATTTAATGTTTATGCAGACGGAGTTTACACCAGTAGTTCTCCTTTAGGGCCTTACCATTATGCTCCTAACAATCCCATTTCTTTCAAACCAGGCGGTTTTATCAATGGCGCAGGGCACGGAAGTACCGTGCGTGGGCCACAGGATCATTACTGGCATTTTACCACGATGGCTGTCAATGTAAACATAGGATGGGAGCGCCGCATCGGTATGTTTCCTACTTATTTTGATAAGGATGGTTTAATTGTTTGCGATACTTATTTTGGAGACTATCCACATGATGCGCCGGGAATTCCTGGTAAAGCCGGGGCATTTACCGGTTGGATGCTTCTTTCTTATAAAAAACCGGTAACTGCATCGTCCTCAGAAAAAGATTACCCGGCAGAAAATATTACTGATGAAAATGTAAAAACTTTTTGGGTGGCGAAAAAGACCGACAGCACTCAATGGATAGAAATTGATTTACTGCAGCCGGCAAAGGTTTTTGCAATGCAGGTAAATTACAACGACTTTCATTCCAACCTGTATGGCAGAATTCCGGGTCTTCATCAGCGCTATCTTATTGAAGGTTCCGTTGATGGAAAATCCTGGCAAACAATGGTTGATAGAAGTGATAATTTTAGAGACGTACCCAATGATTATGTAGAATTAGCAAAGCCTCAAACAGTTCGTTATGTTCGATATGAAAACATACATGTTCCCACTCTTTATCTTTCTATTTCTGATATAAGAGTTTTTGGTTTGGGGCAAGGTAAAATTCCCGGAGAAGTGAAAAAATTTTCTGTAAAAAGAGGAAAAGATTCGCGCAATGCAATGCTCACCTGGGATTCACAAGTGAATTGCCAGGGATACAATGTATTGTGGGGAATAGCGCCTGATAAGTTGTACAGTTCATGGATGGTGTATGATAAAAATTCTTTGCAAATGAGAAATCTTGACCGAGACCAGGTTTATTATTTTTCCATTGAAGCTTTTAATGAAAACGGAATATCGAAAAGAGTAAAAGTGATCGAAGTAAAACCATAATCGTTTATTTTAAAAAGCAGCTTATTTGTTTGTTCACTGAAATAAAAAATTGGTAATACAATTTTTCATTGAATTTAATTCTACATTAATTCTAGAAACATGATTCCTGCTTTTGTTTCTTCTTATTCCAACTGTTTTTTGATAACTGCTTACCTTTATTGAAAAAAACCATGAAAGCATTTTTAGGAATGGGACTTTTGGGTTCCAACTTTGTAAAAGCCATGTTGAAAAAAGGCGAACAGGTAAATGTATGGAACAGAACCACATCAAAAGCAAAAGCGCTGGAAGCAGATGGCGCACACGCGTTTGAAGACGTGAAAGCAGCAGTTAAAGATGCTGACGTAATTCACCTGACGGTAAAAGACGATGCATCAGTTAATGAAGTTTTAGCAGTTGCAGAAGCAGCGTTGAAACCCGGAGCAACGATTATAGATCATACTACAACGTCAGTAGAAGGCGCTGTCCAAAGAACAAAAACATGGAAAGAAAAAGGTTTTACTTATTTGCATGCACCCGTTTTCATGGGGCCAAAAAATGCGTTGGAAAGTACAGGTTTTATGCTGGTTTCCGGCGATCAGGAAGTGATATCCAAATGGGAGGAAAAACTGTCTTCCATGACAGGGAAATTGTTGAATTTTGGTGATGCTGAAGGTAAAGCTGCTGGCATGAAGCTCATCGGCAACCTGTTTTTGATTTCACTCACAGGCGGCCTTTCAGATGTGCTAAAGCTCGCAAAATCTGTTGACATCAATGCTGATGAAATAAATAATTTATTTAGTGAATGGAATCCCGGCGCTATGGTTCAATATAGACTCAAGACGATTTTAGCAGCCGATTTTTCTCATCCGTCATGGGAATTAAATATGGCACGTAAAGATGCAGGTCTGATGATGAAAGAAACCGGAAATGCAAATGTGGAGTTGGCCGTGATACCGGCAATTGCAGCGCTTATGGATGAATGGATAAAAAAGGGCCATGGCAATGATGACTGGATGATCATCGCGTCATAGGAATTCATGGATTGTAATTGATCATCGTTGGAAATTTTTAATCAGCGAACAAAGAAATGATCCCGGTTCATGTTTAAGAAAGATATGTTTCTGATGAATCTCTTAGATCCCAAATTTCAATTTTCAACAGTGGTTTTATTTTCAATTTTATGAAACTTTCTTTTTATAACTGAAAGCCGGTTCCTTAGAGAAACTGTGCTTCTTCTATCAAGTTGGATGTCGTCCAGCCGGATGTAATTTCATTATCTTTGAACATAAAAAATTTTTATGGATAAAAAAGAAGTTTATATTCTTTCCGCAGTCCGCACACCGATTGGAAGTTTTGGTGGAAGTTTAAAAGATATTCCTGCAACAAAGCTTGGCGCCACTGCTATTAAAGCAGCGGTAGAAAGAGCAGGAATCAAACCGGAAGATGTACAGGAAGTTTATATGGGATGTGTGTTACAAGCCAATCTCGGGCAAGCTCCGGCACGCCAGGCGGCCATTTTTGCAGGGCTTCCGGAAAATGTTTGTTGCACGACCGTGAATAAAGTTTGCGCCAGTGGAATGAAAGCGATTATGAATGGAGC
Organism: Chitinophagaceae bacterium; assembly: GCA_025933935.1. Taxonomy (GTDB): domain Bacteria; phylum Bacteroidota; class Bacteroidia; order Chitinophagales; family Chitinophagaceae; genus Ginsengibacter. The sequence continues at coordinate 7,759 of JAICYZ010000016.1, read as the reverse complement.
ACAAAGTATCCTACTTGGCGATGCGGATGTGGTTGTTGCCGGTGGAATGGAAAATATGAGTAGCGCTCCATTTTATGCGCCTTCTGTTCGTTGGGGAAATAAATATGGAAATACCAATCTAATTGATGGAATGGCAAAAGATGGGTTGACAGATGTGTATAAAGATTATGCGATGGGGAATGCAGCAGAATTATGTGCGAGGGAATGTCATATATCACGGGAGCAGCAGGATGAATTTGCGATTGAAAGTTACAAACGCAGCCAGGCAGCAGAAAATGAAGGAAAATTTAAAGATGAAATCGTAGGTGTTGAAATTCCACAAAGGAAAGGTGAACCGTCAGTGATGTTGAAAGACGAAGAGCCTTTCAATGTAAAGTTTGATAAAATACCAGATCTTAAATCTCCGTTTGAAAAAGGCGGAAGCGTAACGGCTGCTAATGCCAGCACCATCAATGACGGCGCTGCTGCTTTGGTTTTGATGAGCAAAGAAAAAGCGGATGCTTTGGGATTAAAACCGATTGCAAAAATTCTCAGTTATGCCGACGCCGAGCAGGCGCCGGAATGGTTTACCACTACACCTTCTCTTGCAGTACCCAAAGCCGTAAAAAAAGCAGGTTTACAAATAAGCGATGTCGACTTTTTTGAATTGAACGAAGCCTTTAGTGTCGTGGGAATTGTAAATACACAAAACATGAAACTAGATGCTGCGAAAGTAAATGTAAATGGCGGCGCAGTGGCATTAGGCCATCCTCTCGGCGCCAGTGGGGCAAGGATTCTTGTTACGCTGATCAATGTTTTAAAACAAAATAATGGAAAAATAGGCGCTGCCGGAATTTGCAATGGCGGAGGAGGCGCAAGTGCCATGGTTATTGAGTTGTTGTAAAATCATTTAATGTTTTACCTGGAAGATTCAATTCCGATCATATTTTAAAGTTTACCCAAACAACTTATGGGACGATAAGTGGCTAAAGAGACAGTATTGATTGTATTTGCTGCTTAATTACTTTTTCAAAGTAATTAGATAGCCAATACTAAACCTGTTTTTTGGGGTTTCACATATGCACTTAACTTATGTCATGTCCGGGTCAAATCCGTTAAATGACGGAGTTGACCCGGACGTGATAAGGCTATCCCCGGTAGAAAATGATTTTCATCTATCTGTTTTATCGTGTCCTTCCAACTTCACCATTTTGTTGTATATGCCGAGAAGAAGGAAAGGGGCGGCCCATTGACCCACAAAAAGACTGCGATGCTTCGCGTTTGTACATTGTAATACTGCTGATACTGCCATAGAACCTAATGCTGCCCATAAAAAAATGTCTGAAGGCAGTTTTGCGGTTTGATTTTCAATTTGTTTTGTAACTTCTCCTTCCTGATGTTGCTGGTTGCTTTTCGGATTCATAATTTTTTGTTTTAAGTGAAATGATATTTGGATAAAATCAATTCTTTTGCCAAAGACGGTTGCTTTAAACGTTAGCTGTAAGTTTATTTTTTCTTAACCAAACGTTTTCCATACTAGTTAAGTGTTTAAATTAATAGTCGCAACTTTAAACATTGATTCTCAGTTTATACCCGTTACCAAAAGCGATTTAGTTTTTTCCAAAACTGGTTTATAAGTAAGTAATAAAATACTCAAAAATTGTTTTTTGAGTATTATAATTCTCAATACTGCAATAGAAGTAATTTATAAGACAATATTTCCTTCAACGCCGTCATCCATTCTTTTTCCTGAAACAACCGATGCGGCAATTTTCAAAAGTGATACCATTTTTCCATGCACGGTATCCCAATAATAAGCTTCATCCGGAATGACCTCGATTACGCTTATGTTTGGATCGTCTTTACCTTCCTGGAACCATGCCTTTGCAAACGTATTCCACAGTTCATCAATCTTCTGTTTGTCTTTAGTGATTCTTGCCTTTCCACTGATGCTTAAGAAATGACTATCGCCTCCTTTGGCATAAATAAGTTGCACCTGGTCATCGGTTTTAATTTCATCGTTTTTGTTACTATTTTTCGAACTCATAAACCACAAATTTCCCTCTTCGTCCACGTCGAGAGTTGCCATCGGCCGTGTTTTAAATGGTAAGTTTTCTACCTCGGTACAAAACATGCAGGTAGTCATGTCTTTTACCAGTTCCTTTATTTTTTTTATGCCTTCTTCATTATGAAGATTCTTTGTTTGTCCCATAATTCTTTTTTTTTAAACCAACGGTAAATATTATGCCAGACATCGGGATGTTTAATTTTTTTTGCGAAATTGTTATGTTTAAATATATTTGTAAATATTTAAACAGATGGATTCATTTTCAATATCTCAATTAGCGCAATTTTCCGGCGTGAAAGCGCATACGATCAGGATGTGGGAACAACGATATGATGCACTGAAACCTCATCGCACTGAAGGAAACACCCGGTATTATGACAGCAGTCAGCTGCGACGTCTGCTCAATATCGTGAGTTTGGCTGATCTTAACTATAAAGTATCGGAATTGTGTTTGATGCCGGACAAAACATTATTTGGATTGATCGAAGAGTTAAATGTGGGGAACCCGGATAAAACGTATGAATATTTTATAGCCCACCTGATCAGCGCCGGGATTAGTTTCGACGAAGCAGGATTTGAAAAATTATTTTCTCATTGCATTCTTCGCTATGGAATGACGGATACTTATATGAAGGTGGTATATCCGATGTTAATTCGTGTTGGTTTGATGTGGTCCGCCGATACAATACCTCCTGCCCATGAACATTTTATCAGTAATTTGCTGAGACAGAAGTTCTTCACGGCTATTGATTCTCTTCCATCCGCCCAATCAGACTCAGATTCGTGGCTGCTGTTTTTGCCGGAAAATGAATTTCATGAAATGGGGTTGCTTTTTGCCAATTATCTTATCCGGTATTATGGTAATAAAGTCTTCTACCTTGGCAGTAATGTTCCGGAGCAGTCGCTCAAAGCAGCTGTTCAAAATACCAACTCTAAAAATCTTCTGACTTTTTTTGTGCATTCAGATCTTCCGGAAGATTCAAGAGATTATCTGTTGAAAATGACAAATCAGTTTAAAGGCAGGAACTTGTATGTTGCCGGCAACAGAAGGTTTACAGAACAGGTGGGAAAGTTGAAAAAAGTTCACTTTTTAAATTCTGCAGAAGATCTCATCTCCCAATTAGCATCATCAAAACATTTCAGTACTTAATTAAATTTACTTCATGGCTAAAATAGCTGTCATAGGTGCAGGCTTTTCCGGGTTAAGTGCCGCAGGTTATTTAACAGCTGCGAGGCATGAAGTGCATGTGTTTGAAAAAAATCAGACTGCAGGGGGAAGGGCGAGGCAATTGAAAACTGAAAATGGTTATGTATTTGACATGGGCCCCAGCTGGTATTGGATGCCTGAAATATTTGAGCAATTTTTTAATGACTTCGGACACAAAAGTTCAGATTTTTATGAATTGAAATCACTCTCACCTGCCTTCAATATCGTCTTTGAGAATGAAGTAATGTCTGTTCCTAATGAATATTTAAAAATTCGTGAACTGTTTGAATCCATTGAAAAAGGAAGCGCATGCAAATTGGACGAATTTATGGAAGAAGCGCAATTTAAATACAAAACAGGCATGAAAAACCTTGCGGAAATGCCTGGTATTTCTGCCGCGGAATTCCTCCACAAAGACCTATTGAAAGGAGTGTTTCGGTTGCAACTTTTTTCTTCGTTCAGTAAACATGTGCGAAGATATTTTTCAAATTCGAAGTTGATCGCACTTATGGAATTCCCGGTTTTATTTTTGGGGGCTATGCCGCAGGAAACGCCCGCATTATATAGTCTGATGAATTATGCGTGTTTAAAATCAGGAACGTGGTATCCTTCGGGTGGTTTTGGTAAAGTAATAGAAGCAATGATGAAAGTGGCTGAAACACGCGGCGCCAATTTTCATTTTAATTCGCCGGTCGAAAAAATTTTGATAGAAAATACTGAGGCTACTTCTATTATTGTGAACCGCCAAAAAATTAATTTCGACGCCATTGTTGCCTCTGCTGACTACCATCATGTTGAGCAAAATTTATTGGAGCCGGCTTATGGAAATTACACAGAAAAATACTGGGAGAAAAAAACCTTTGCTCCTTCGTGTCTCATTTATTATATAGGAGTTAACAAACAAATAGACGCGTTAGCACATCATACTTTATTTTTTGATGAAGATTTATTTCAACATTCTAGCGACATATACAAAACCCGGCAATGGCCCCGTAAGCCGCTGTTTTATGTATGTTGTCCTTCAAAAACAGATGCGTCTGTTGCACCACCCAATCACGAAAATCTTTTTCTTTTGATGCCAATTGCTCCCGGATTGGAAGACCATAACTCGACGCGGGAGAAATATTTTCAAATAATGATGCAACGTTTGCAAAAACATACTAATGAAGACATCTTGAGCCATATTGATTTTAAGAAAAGTTATTGTGTCAATGATTTCGTGGCCGATTACAATTCTTATAAAGGCAATGCTTATGGACTTGCAAATACGTTAATGCAGACTGCGATTATGAAGCCAAAAATCAGGAATAAAAAAATAAAAAATCTTTTTTATGCAGGGCAGCTTACGGTTCCGGGCCCGGGCGTGCCTCCGTCTCTAATCTCCGGAAAGATCGCTGCAGAACAACTACTGAAATATTTAAAAAGTAAAAAGTATGAAACAGTTATTCGATGATCTATCTGTGAAGGTTAGTAAAATGACTACCGAGGCCTACAGCACAAGCTTTTCGCTGGGTATTTATTTTTTGAACAACCGGCTTCGAAATGCAATTTATTCGGTGTATGGTTTTGTGAGAGTGGCGGATGAAATTGTCGATAGCTTTGAAGGATTTAGCAGGCAACATCTTCTTGCAAAGTTTAAAGAAGAAACTTTTGAATCGATAGAATCACGCATTTCTGTGAATCCGATTTTGAATTCTTTCCAGCATGCGGTTCACCAATATCATATAGATCCGGAATTGATCAGGACATTTTTGAAAAGCATGGAAATGGATCTTGAAAAAGTGAATTATACCAACGAGAAATATCAACAGTACATTTTAGGCTCTGCCGAAGTAGTAGGACTAATGTGTCTTTACATTTTTACAGAAGGTGATGAAAAAATGTATGATGAACTAAGGCCCTTTGCAATGAAGCTCGGCGCTGCCTTTCAAAAGGTGAATTTTTTACGGGATATGAAACAAGATTATCAGATACTCGGAAGGAGCTATTTTCCCGGTGTAAACATGAATGATTTCAGCATGTCTGCAAAAAAACAAATCGAAGAAGAAATAGAGAAGGATTTCAAAATCGCGCTTATTGGAATAAAGAAACTTCCACGTTCTTCTAAAGGCGGCGTTTACCTCGCGTATATGTATTACCGGTCGTTGTTCAATAAGATAAAAAAATTACCGGCTCATAAGATATTGAACGAAAGAGTAAGGATTAATAATGGTAGAAAATTTGGGCTAATACTAAACAGTTTGGTTATTAACAAAATGAACCAGGTATGAAAAAACTATTTCTAATTGGTTGGCTTTTTTATTCCTCGGCAGCCTTTGCAGGAGCGCCGTCCTTGAAGTCTGTAAGAATCCTTTATCAGCAAGCAGCGACAGAAGAAAAGTCGTGTAGAATGCTGCTCCAGCTTCTGTCTTCTTATGATGAGAATACCAATGCATTACTTCACGGGTACAAGGCAAGTGCTACAATGATGCTCGCTAAATATACCTTCAATCCGATATCGAAGTTATCATATTTTAAAAAGGGTAAGCAGATGCTTGAAAATGCAATTCATGCCGATGCTGCCAATATTGAATTGAGGTTTTTAAGATTTGCGATACAAACAAATATTCCCTTTTTACTGGGATACCATGGCTTTATTGATAGCGACAAAAAGCTTTTGCTGGAATCTCTTCCATCTGTAAAAGATGCTGAATTAAAACATATGATTACCGTTTATTTTGAGAATTGTAAATATTTAACTCGCGACGAAAAGCAACAAATAGAATGAAGGAATTATTAATTTTAGTGGATGAAAATGACCAGGAAATTGGTGAGATGGAAAAACTTTCCGTACACCGGAAGGGATTGCTGCACAGAGCATTTTCAATCTTTATTTTTAACTCAAATAACGAGCTCTTACTTCAACAACGAGCCCACGAAAAATATCACTCGGCCGGACTTTGGAGCAATACCTGTTGCAGTCATTCAATCACTGGCGAGCCGATGGACAAATCAGTGGCAAGACGATTGCAGCAGGAAATGGGCCTGGAAGCAAAGACACAATTTCAATTCAAATTTCTTTATCACACTCATTTGGAAAATGGGCTTCAGGAACATGAATTAGATCATGTTTATTTTGGTAGGACCGATGATAAACCAAAGCCGCATTCAAATGAAGTGATGAGTTGGAAATATATTAGTTTAGAAAAATTGATGCAGGAAATTTCTATGAATCCGGAAAATTATACCGCCTGGTTAAAGATTTGTTTACCGGAAGTGGACCGGCAGTTCAAAGAAAAATTCAAAGTGTCGCAATGAAGATTTATTATTATAGAACGGAGCAATTTCTATCAACTGATTTGAATACAGCGTGGCATTTTTTCTCGGCCGCAAAAAATCTGGCGAGGATAACGCCACCGGATTTGGATTTTAAGATTTTAACACAGTTGGAAGATAAAGACATTTTCCCCGGTATGCTTATTGACTATACTGTACGGCCCTTATTTGGTATTCCGCTGCATTGGCAAACTGAGATTTCGAAAATAGAAAAGCCGGAAATGTTTATTGATAAACAGTTGAAAGGGCCTTACAAAATCTGGGAGCATACACATCACTTTGTTCAAAAGCAAAAAGGCATATTAATGAAAGATGAAGTAAAGTACCAGTTGCCTTTTGGAATTATCGGAAAGATGACGCATTCATTGATCGTGAGAAAAAAAATTGAGCGAATCTTCAATTACAGAAAAGAAGTTTTGAATAAAATATTTAACGAAAATGGAAACAATATTGATTAATTCGGCTATAGTTCTTGCTGCCTTTATTTTTATGGAATGCGTTGCGTGGCTTGCGCACAAATACATCATGCATGGCATATTGTGGAAGTTGCACAAAGACCATCATAAAAAAGAATCCGAAGGTTTCATAGAGCATAACGATTTCTTCTTCATCATTTTTGCCTTGCCCGGCATCGCCTGCTTATTTTTCGGGAGGTTGAATGATTATAATTTCCTGTTTTGGATCGGTGCAGGAATCACTTTGTATGGCATTGCTTATTTCCTGGTCCATGATATTTTTATTCATCAACGATTCAAGATGTTCAGAACTTCTGATAATGTTTATTTTAAAGCCATTCGCCGTGCACATAAAATGCATCATAAACATTTGACTAAAGAAGAGGGAGAGTGTTTTGGAATGTTGTGGGTTCCTTTTAAATATTTGCGTGATGTAAAAAATAAAAAATATCACTTGCAAAGGAGTGAGGTTCACATTAAGAACAACTAAAATGATCGCATGAAATTTTTATACTTTCTTGTGGATTTTTTCACGGTGCTAATTCCTGTGATTTTTTCTTTTAACCCTAAAATCAAATTTTATAAAACATGGAGGCAGCTTGCAATTGCTTCTACTTTCATTGGCATACTCTTCATTGCCTGGGATTCAATTTTTACCCACCTCGGGGTATGGAAATTCAATCCACGTTATGTTTCCGGAATCTATGTTTTTAACCTTCCGATAGAGGAAATACT
>JAICYZ010000278.1 GCA_025933935.1 Chitinophagaceae bacterium | reverse complement strand
TTTCTAAAAATGAATTTGCCTTTTTTAAAGCAGATAACAAAAGAATTTTAATTAGAAGAAGTAAGCAGTTTTAGAAGAACTGAAATTAAAATTGAGCTACCTGAAAAAATGGAAAAATAAGAATCAGCGATATTTCTTTCTTCACTGTGAAACATTTTATTTTAATAAGTTTCCGAAGGAAAGCCGCTACATGAACTTATTAAACATTAGCTTCCTTTAGATCCATTTTTTTACGTTTTCAAACCCCATTTTTAAAATCTTATTTTTGCCGAAAAATAATTTTAAGATGAACAAAGGCCCTATTTCCCAATTTATAGAACATAATTATCGTCATTTTAATGCTGCTGCTTTGGTGGATGCAGCCAAAGGATATGTAGCGCATCTCAACGAAGGAGGAAAAATGTTGGTATCTCTTGCCGGTGCAATGAGTACTGCCGAATTAGGCATTTCTTTTGCAGAAATGATCCGCCAGGGAAAGGTGGATATTATCAGCTGTACCGGTGCAAACCTGGAAGAAGACATTATGAACCTGGTGGCACATTCTCATTATAAAAGAGTGCCTCATTACCGTCATCTGACTCCGCAGGAAGAATGGGATTTGTTGGAAAATCATTACAACCGCGTTACAGATACCTGCATTCCTGAAGAAGAAGCATTCAGAAGATTGCAGCAGCATATTTATAAAATCTGGAAGGATGCAGACGATAAGGGCGAGCGATATTTTCCGCACGAATATATGTACAAAATGCTGCTGAGCGGCGTGCTGGAGCAGTATTATGAAATAGATCCTAAAAACAGCTGGATGCTTGCCGCTGCTGAGAAAAATATTCCTATTGTAGTGCCGGGCTGGGAAGATAGTACAATGGGAAATATTTTTGCTTCCTACGTTATCAAAGGAGATTTGAAAGCAACCACCATGAAAAGTGGAATTGAATACATGCAGCAATTAACCGAATGGTATCGCGAATTATCGACTGGAAAAGGACTTGGATTTTTCCAAATTGGGGGCGGCATTGCCGGCGATTTTCCAATCTGCGTTGTGCCGATGATGTACCAGGACCTGGAATGGAAAGACGTTCCTTTCTGGAGTTATTTCTGCCAAATATCGGATTCCACGACTTCTTACGGTTCTTATTCGGGTGCCGTTCCAAATGAAAAAATCACCTGGGGCAAACTCGATATCCATACGCCAAAATTTATTGTCGAAAGCGATGCGACCATCGTAGCTCCATTAATTTTTGCGTGGGTTTTAGGACTTTAATAAGATAGTGATGTTTGCAAAAAAGAATTTCTCTCCGCAACAAGTTGGCTTTGTCACTTCATTGCCTATAAGCGGGCTTGCTGCTCTCGCATTCTATTCCTATACTGAAAAATGGTTGCCATCGTTGTTAGTGTTTCTATGCTTATTTATTATCAGTTATTTAATTATTTACCTGACAGTAAAACGGTTTGTTTATCGGAAAATAAAACTGATTTACAAGCTTATTTATCAGACAAAAGCAAGCAAAAAAGAAGAGTTCTATTTCAAAAATATTTTACCACAAAAATCTATTGATGAAGTGAATGAAGATGTGGAGCAATGGGCAGTTCAGCATAAAGAAGAATTGGAAGTTTTAACAAAAAACGAGACTTTCAGAAAAGAATTTTTACTCAATCTTTCACATGAATTGAAGACGCCGATATTTGCCATTCAGGGATACGTCGACACATTATTGAATGGCGCATTGAGCAACAACGAAGTGAATAAAAAGTTTTTGGGAAATGCGTCAAAAAATGTGGACCGGCTCGTTAATTTATTGAATGATCTGGATGAAATAACGAAATTAGAAAGTGGCGAACAACTATTGATGAAAGAAAATTTTATTATCCAGGATCTCATCAAGGAGGTTTTTGAAACGCTTTCCATAAAAGCCGACGAACAGAAAATAAAATGTTTTATAAAAGATGGTTGTGAGTTGCCGCTTACAGTTTATGCAGATAAAGAAAAGATCCGAATGGTCATCATTAACCTGATCGATAACGCCATAAAATATGGAAAGAAGAGCGGTATTATTGAAGCAAGTGCTTACAAAGTGGATGGGAAAAAAATATTGATAGAAGTTACCGACAATGGTTATGGAATTGCAGAGGAACATTTGTCCAGAATTTTTGAAAGGTTCTATCGCACTGATTCAGCGCGTGCCAGAAAAGCGGGAGGTAGCGGACTGGGATTATCTATTGTGAAACATATCATTGAAGCACACGAAGACACCATTCACGTCAGAAGCAAAATAGATGTCGGAACCACTTTTGGCTTTTTATTGCCCGCAGGCAGGCATGCCGCTTTGCAGTAAAAGAACAAATAAGATGGATTGGTGTTTTTAGAATAGATGACGCAGGATAACATAAACTATCACACTAGTTTTAGAAAAAAATTTTTCAGGTCGCTTACAATAAGTTAAAAACAGTAGTAAGAAATTATTTAAAGGCAGCCTTATATTATTGAAAATAAAACAAATAAAAAAGCGCTTTTAAAAAAAGCGCCTGAATAATTTTACCGACTCGTCATTCACCACTCACTATTTAGATTGTGCCACCACTTCTTTCACCTCGGGAATCATTCTTTTCATCATTCCTTCTATTCCCGCTTTTAAAGTTATCATGGAAGAAGGGCAACCGCTGCAGCTTCCCTGCATCATCAGGTTTACGCGGCCATCGTCATAACTCAAAAATTGTATCGCACCACCATCCATTTCTACGGCAGGTTTTACATAATTTTCCAATAATTCTTTGATTCTTTTTACTACATCCCCGTCATCCACGTGAACTTCATTGGTGCTTTCTGTTTTTCGCGTAGCTAATTCTTCTTCATTTATAATTATATTTCCTTCTTCGAGGTATTCTTTCAAAAATTGTTTTACAGAAGGAATTACATCCTGCCAGTCTTCTGTATCATCGGTTTTTGTAAGTGTAACGAAATTGCTGGCTATAAAAACCGCTTTTATAAACGGAAAAGCAAATAATTGCATTGCTAAAGGAGAAGCAGAAGCGCTTTCTTCACTTTGAAAATCTACACTCTTGCCCGGATACAGAAGTTTGTTTGCGACAAATTTCATTGTTTCGGGATTAGGAGTCATTTCTGTGTAAATACTCACTACAGTATTACCGGTTTTGATCATAACAAAGTATTTAGGTTTGCAAAGATAAAGATTAAAGCTAAAAAGACTTTTTGAAGTTTGTTAAGTTATCCAAATAATTCGATAATTTTCCCTAAAAAGACAACGCTTCTTTTACTTTTTCTAAATAAGTTATGTAAAAAAGGCAACGCGTACGTTGCCCTTTTTAATTCATTTACTGCAAACCTGTAAGCCGGATTTTGTAGCCGTTTTGAAAACGGTGGTCATCATTTATCTGGCTGTTGCATTGCTGCAACAATCTTGCTGCCTACCCTTCAGCATCAGACGAGCAGCCTTTTTCCGACGGTTGTCGGAGCGCTGATATACGTGGCATTGCAGTACACAAGGTTTACCCTCCGGATGTGTTACCACATCCCGACGTGAGCTTTTACCTCACATTTTCACCCTTATCCGCCAGGTGGCGGACGGTTATTTTCTGTGGCACTTTCTTCCCTCCCGAACTTGTCGGGAGAAACCGGCTATTAACCGGTGTGTTGCTCTATACTGTCCGGACTTTCCTCCCCGATTTTCATCGGAGCGATAACCCGGTTTGCAGCGTTACAAAGATAAGATGATTAGAAGGGTTAGAAAGGTTTAGAATAAGCTAAAGAAGTTTAGACGAAGATTCAGCCGAAACATTCAAATTTTTAATACTGGAAAAAGATCTCGGTTGCGCCAAATCCGAAATCATGGTGATATTGATTGGCAAAAGTGCGCACTTCTTTTTTAGTTTTTAATATCTCATGAATTTCATTGCGGAGTTTGCCGGTTCCGATTCCATGAATGATAATCAGATTGGGCTGATGATGAGCAACTGCAAGATTATAGTATTTTTCAAAATTTTTTAACTGGATTGTAAGAATATCAAAATTGCTGAGGCCTTTCCAATTGTCCATTAATTTTTCGATATGCAAATCGACGACTGAACGTGCAGGTTCAAGTTTTTGTCTTATGGCAGACAAATCGTAAAGCTGACCATATGTATTTTGATAATCCGGAATCACTTCTTCCAGTTTGTTTGGATAATTTTCAAAAAGCAAAACTGAAAATGTTGGCTCGTTTTTGAGTCGCATTTCTTCTATTTTTTGGAATAATTGTTTTGCTTTTAATTTAAAAGAAGTTTCGTAATGATCAGCCTTATTTTTATTTGGATAAAAAAGAGAAAAGTCGAATTCAAATTTTGGAGAATCATTCATTTCTTCAAAAGGAATGTCATGCAAATAGAAATTGGTAAAAGGAAGAACAGTATTATTTAAATGAAAATCCGGCTGGCCTTTAAATTTAATTTGATAATTAAAATTCAGCGGTTCGTTACTTTCATTGAGAAGGAAAATTTTAAATTTCTCCACTACATCGTCATCAAAAATATCTTTATCGAATACCGGCAAAAAAGAAAGCCACATGCCGGAATGAATCCTGTTTTTTTCTGCATCTTTTTCTTTTTTTAAATTGTCAATATATATCTTCTCTTTTTTTGGCGCTACTATTTTTTTCTCTGAGAATCTTTTAAAATACGGGAAATCTACCTGGTCAGTATAAACCGGAAAACGCACGCCTTCCACATCTACTAAAATCATTTTGTCGTTGAGGATTTCCACTACTTCGCCTTCCTCGTTTGAATGTAAAAGCAATACGATATCGCCGGGCTGGAATTTCATAAGGTAAAGTTAGCAATCTTAATGAAGGTTTTAAATATCAAGAGTTAAGAATCAAGAGTTCGAATTAAAAGAAAAAACCCCTGAAATAGATCAGGGGTTTCTGTCGGGGCGGCAAGATTCGAACTTGCGACCTCCACATCCCAAATGTGGCGCGATAAC
>JAICYZ010000047.1 GCA_025933935.1 Chitinophagaceae bacterium | reverse complement strand
CTTACATTTGCGTTTTTTATTGCCCGATAGTATAATGGTAGTACGACAGATTCTGATTCTGTTTGTCTTGGTTCGAATCCAGGTCGGGTAACTGAAATAAAATGATACTTTTGAGGGTATCATTTTATTTATCATTAAATGACTCCGTAGCTCAGTTGGTAGAGCAACAGACTCTTAATCTGTGGGTCCTGAGTTCGAGCCTCAGCGGGGTCACAAAGGGATACAATGGAAAATTTTCATTTTGTCCCTTTTGTTTTTTAAGCAAATAGCTGATTGCCAGCTGCTTTCATATTTTTCATTTCCCTCAATAGAAAACAGCTTTCAAAAGCACTTATTTTATATATCGAACCAAAATATGCAATTTCTAAATATTTAATTCATTTAAAACAAATCTCTTAGAAGATTATTTGAGTCAAAAAACACATTTATGATGTTGTCTCATGTGGGAAGACCTTCTGGGACTCGAACCGCCTAATTCATTATGTTGTAGAATTCAATTGTCAGTTCGGCAAGGGTATACCAACCCTAAGGACAGCGTATCCTGAATTTGTAGTGTTGAAAGCTGTATTCCTTTTGCATCTCTGTTATATTTCTGATGACAATTCATTTAGTTCTGTCGAACTTTTATTCCTTAAAAGTTAATTTTAAATTTTGAGAAAATTTCTCATTTTTGATATAAAAATACTATTTTTGAGAAAATTTCTCAAAATGCTAATAGAGTTTTCACTAGCTAATTATTTGTCATTCAAGGATAAAACAACTTTAAGCCTCCTTTCTACCTCAATTAAAGAACACAAGGATAAGAATATATTTTCCACAGAAAGACATAATCTGCTGAAAGGGGCAGTGCTATATGGTGCCAATGCGAGTGGGAAAAGCAATTTTATTAAAGCAATGTCCACTATGCGAAGGCTTATTCTTTTCTCTTTTGAAAAATCTTCCGCTGAAGAATTAGGAATCACGCCATTTCTTTTAAGCACTGAAACAGAAAACGCGCCCTCTTTATTTGAAGTGGTTTTCCTTATTGACAATATTCGTTATCGTTATGGATTTGAAGTTGATGATACGTCCATACATGCCGAGTGGTTATACGAAGCGATCAAGCAATCAGAAAAGCCACTATTTATTCGCGAAAAGGACGGGATTGAGGTAGTTGAAAAATCTTTTCCTGAAGGCAAAGACCTGGAAGAAAGAACAAGAGATAATGCATTGTTCCTCACAGTGGTCGATCAGTTCAATGGCAAGACAGCAAAAAAGATCATGCAATGGTTCAATAGTTTTATTACCGTGTCCGGCTTAAGTCATGAAGATTACAAAGGCGTTACTTTTTCAATGCTTGAAGATAAGAAGACTCGTCCGCTGTTACTGGATTTTTATAAAAAGCTTGACTTGGGCTTTGATGATATCACGACAGATAAAACACCTTTCGATCCAAAAGAGTTGCCGGACGATATCCCTGAAAGTCTGGTGAAACAACTCATTACAGACCTTCAGGATTCTGTTCGAATTGATATCAGGACAATTCATAAAAAATATGATGCAAAGAATAAAATAGCCGGAAAGGTAGAATTTGATATGAGAAGCCAGGAATCTTCCGGAACCAACAAGCTATTCAATATTTCAGGACCTGTATTCGACGTATTGAATGATGGAGGAGTTTTAGTTATTGATGAACTGGATGCCAGTTTGCACCCTTTGTTAACGCTTGCTATCACCAAGTTGTTCAATTCGGCTGAATTCAATCAAAAAAACGCTCAATTGATTTTTGCTACCCATGATACAAATCTGCTGAATTATGGAAGCTATCGAAGGGATCAGATCTATTTTGTAGAAAAGAATAAGTATGGTGCGTCCGAAATGTATTCTTTGGTTGAATACAAGGAAGAAGGCAAAACTGTTCGAAAAGATCGTTCTTTTGAAAAAGATTATATCGAAGGCCGTTATGGCGCTATTCCTTTCATTGGTAATCTTTCAAATGTTGTAAAAGAATGGCAAGAAAGATAAAGATACCCAATGAACATCTCAAACGGTATGCAAGGCAGGAACAGAAGCGTAAGCTGAATGTTCGTACTAAACGTATGTATTACCTGATTGTTTGCGAAGGAGAAGCTACAGAGCCAAACTATTTTGAAGGATTAAAACAAGATTTACCTAAAGGTGTTTTGACAGCTTATCAGATAGAAATTGAGGGAACCGGACGTAACACGCAATCTCTTATAGATGAGGCGTTACTACTAAAAACAGCTTATGAGAAAAATATGGAAAGACCTATTGATAAGCTTTGGGTAGTATTTGATAGAGATAGTTTTGATGCAGAAAGTTTTAATAACGCCATAAATTACTGCACGGCTCATGCAATTGGTTGTGCCTGGAGCAATGAGGCATTCGAATTATGGTATCTCCTGCATTTTCATTATTATAATAATGCAATCAGCAGAAAAGACTATCAGGACTTGATAGAACAAAACTTACAGCCCATTTTAGGACCCGACTATCGTTATCAAAAAAATAGTGTTGAAATGTATTCTTTGCTTAAAGAGCATGGTAGGATAGAAGATGCCATTCGAAACGCTAAAAATCTGGAAAAAAATTTTGCAGGAAGGCTCGATTATGCCAACCATAATCCTTGTACAATGGTGCATAAACTCGTGGAGGAATTATTAAGATTAAAAGAAAGTTGTTGATAAACAAATGTCGAACGATTTAGTAGCATATTCAAGAGCAGGAGATGTTTTTCATTATAGATGGGCTGCCAGGCGCTGCCTAAGACTAATATACCCCAACTCTTGTCTGGCGGGAGTATATATAGAAGGTTCGTCCGAAACAGAAAAAGCCGGTGAATATGTAATAGACGTTTCGGAATACAGTACTGAAGATGCAGGGAAGAAAAAGATAGACTACTATCAGTTGAAGCACACAACGGTTCAGGGAGATGAGCCATTTGCAATAAGTGACTTAAAAGATACATTCACCGGTTTTGCCGCAAGATATCTCCAGCATAAGAAAGAGAATAACCCGGATGTTTCTGCCATTTCCTTTACTGTAATTACGAACAGAAAATTTGCGAATTCGTTCAAGGCAAACTTATCGGCAATTATAAAAAAAGAAAAGGTCGACCATGTTTTCAAGAGAACAATAGAAAGCTATACTAATCTATCTGAAGATGATCTAATGTCATTCTGCCGTATGCTACATTTAGAGGATGGCGAAGGCAACTACAACATTCAAAAAGATGAATTAAGGATAGAATTAGCTCAATTGATTGCGGGTTCTATTGAAAATGCACAAATTGAAAATCTTGTTGCTTTAGTACAAGAGAAGGTGCTGCCCGATACTGATGGTAGGATTAATCGGGAAGACGTTTTAAAGCGCTTTGGTATAACCTCTGAAAAAGAGCTATATCCGGCCCCGGCTAAATGGGATCATCTTACTAACATAATCGAACGCAGGCAACATGCAATTCTTAAAGACAGTATTGCGAGCTTATCACATCCCGTTATCGTACATGCAGCCGGCGGTGTAGGCAAGTCCGTTTTTTGTCGCCAGCTAATCAATTCTTTGCCCGACGGATCCTTAGGGATTGCTTATGATTGTTTTGGCGCAGGAAGCTACAGAAATCGAAGTGAATCCCGGCATAAACATAGGGATGCTTTAGTACAAATTGTAAATGAACTTGCGGCCAAAGGTTTATGTGATCCACTGATCGTACAGAATACAACTCTGGATGAGGATATCATGCGAAAATTCCTTCAACGAATCGAAGCCTCTGTGAAGTCTTTAAAAAAAGTAACTGATGAAGCCCAATTATTCATTTTAATCGATGCTGCCGACAATGCAGAGATGGCAGCCATCGAATACACGCAATCCTGTTTTGCTCATGAGTTATTACGTGAGACTATGCCTGATGGATGCAAGCTGGTGCTGTTATGCAGAACCGAGCGCATCCATTTATTACAGCCGCAAAGCTTTATTACCCGATTAGAATTGGAACCATTTTCAGAGGAGGAAACTTTGAAAAATCTCAAAAAATGGTTCCCTGAAGCAAATGAGAAAGATGGAGCTGAATTTCACCGTTTAACGTCTGGCAATCCACGGGTTCAGGCAAATGCTTTGGAGGTAAAAAATGAATCAATCCATGAATTGTTAGCCTCATTAGGACCGTTAGGAACCTCTGTTGAAAAACAAATAGAACTTCAGTTAAATGCTGCTATATCAAAAATGAGAGACCTGATTCCTCAGGAGCATCATCATCAAATTAATTCAATATGCCTGGGCTTAGCCAGCTTGCCTCCTCATATTCCCATTGATGTTTTGTCAAAAGTGGCCAACGTCAGCGTCGATCATGTAAAAAGTTTTGTTTCCGACATTGG
Organism: Chitinophagaceae bacterium; assembly: GCA_025933935.1. Taxonomy (GTDB): domain Bacteria; phylum Bacteroidota; class Bacteroidia; order Chitinophagales; family Chitinophagaceae; genus Ginsengibacter. The sequence goes on along the minus strand of JAICYZ010000047.1, from coordinate 14,003 downwards.
TCGTTCTTTGTGGTTGTATGATACTTCTATACAGTTCAGAGATGAGCCAACAGAAACCTGGTTTAGAAATACATTCCTTGCTACTAAAGAAAACTACGAAGAATATATAGCAGCTTTAGAGCCACTCGCTCATCGGTTACCATATGTGGCAGAGGTCTTACCGCAGCTATACCTGCAAGCCGGTCAATACGATAAGTTAATTGCCATTGCACTTTCAGACGACTTTTTACCTGAAAACAACCCTATAGATGCCCGCAATATCCGGGTATATCGTTTGCAATTTGCTTTTAAAGCAGCGCTTAAACTCAAAAATTTTACAGATGCCATTAAGCTGGCAATGAGAGCCGGTGAAGAGGTTGCAGGAAATCAGCGGCAAATAGCTCTTTTCAGGTCAAATATTGACTTACTTGCAACCCTCCAAAGCAAGGAAAAAGTTCAGGAAATCGCTTTTAAGAGATTACTAAGCAGCAGGTGGGATGGTTCTGAGAATATTTATTCTGCTTCGTTGCTTTCGGTAATATCAGATTATAAAGGAGAAGGAAGAGGCTATCTGCGGGCTGCTATGAACTGGCTGCACATTCAATTTGAGGAGCAGAAAAAAAATGATGACCATTATAATCAAGATGTCGTTCAGGATGATGACGTGTTGGAACTTGCCTACGCCCATTTAAACATTCATGGTGTAAGCGGTTGTACTGATTTTCTTTTTAGTTTAAAACCCAAAGAAGCCCTATTCAGGACTGTGCAGGATTTAGCAGAAAGGCTTGTTGACCTGGGGCGATTTGACGAGATAAATGATCTAATAGGCCGGTTTGTTCAAGAACCCTATTATCTGGTTGCCACGGTTAGTAGGCTAGTAGAAATTGGGAAATTTCCTCAAGCGAATGAAATAGAAACATGTCTAAATCTACTCTGCTTCCGGAAAAGTAGAATTAGAAAATCGAAAGAATTTTTCAATGACAGGATAACTCCGGCTATTATTTCTTTTTTGGAAGCATGCGTATATCGGGGGTTGCCCAGGTTAAAAATATTGATGGTTTTAAATCATTATGTGCCACTCAAGGCTAACCGAATGGTTTATAGTGCTCATTCGTCGGGTGAAAGAACCATCTATCTTAAAGCGCTTGCTATACGTGCAGTATTATTGAACAAACCAGAAGTAGATATAGAAGCTATTTCACCAGATGAATTTTCCAGCAAGAAGAAAAACCATGAGTTGGATAATGACTTTAAAGAATTTAAAGAAGTAATCTATGGCTTATTTCCCTGGTATTTGTTAAGGGTTCAGATTCTATTTGACAAACAAATAAAACTTCTTGATGTTGTTGGTTCAGTCAATGAAACTTCAATAAAGGCCCGAACCAGTAGATACAGAAGCTATGATATGCTTCCTTACGAAATTGCTGAAATCTGTGCCGGTATATTGATCTTCTATCAACAAGACGGCAACGAAGAGATAATTGAATTTTACCAAAGGTTTCTGCATAATGACAAAGCCTTCAGATTACAGGACAAATCCCAACTGCTTCGTGCAGCCTGCAGGTCTCCTCATTTACTAAGTATAAGACAGCCATTAGAACAGGCTACCTATGAATTAACGAAAACTAATCATGACGACGGACCTGATGAAATTGCTAGTAGATACATTGCTATTGCACGTGCGGTTTTGGTCATTTCACATGATGATGCCAGTGTGTACCTTGATAAAGCTATAGAGATCGCTTCTAAATTTGGAGAAGAGCTTGTGCCTCGATGGGAAGCAATTGTGGCCCTGGCTCAAAGAGCTTGTGTGAAGCAAACAGTACCTGATGAATTGGGGTATCGTTTCATCAGATGTGCTGAGTTAGTGGGAGAAAATGTTTCCAGGGAAAAGCATTGGAGCAGAAGCGAAGCAATGCGTGTTTGCGCCATGATGTCGCCAGACATAGCCATATCAGCCCTCAGCAGGTGGCGGGATAGGGATATAGGCCGCTTTGAATATCAGCTTGAAGCACTGTTAATAGAATTAGTCGGTTCCAAAACAATTTCGACCAGTACAGGCTGGGCATTAAACCGTTTTTTTTCTTATCATCAATTGAACGAACTCCTGACAGTCTGCTTAGAAAATGAGCCATCTGAAAGTATCCGGCAAAGCTTAGTTGCTGATGCTATTTACTTGCTCCAAATAGAAGGCACCGGCAATGCATATTGGGATAAACTGGAAGAAATTGCAGTTAAGAATAATGTTAGCAATGAAGTACTAAAGACAATTACGGGCTTTTATAAGCAACAAAAGAAAGAAGCTGAAAGCCCTGAAGATATATCAGACGATAAACAAAAGCAGGAATCTAAAAAAGATTGGGACGACCTTTTCAAGGACCTAAACATTGTTACACCTGAAGGCTTTACCGCATTAATAGAGAGATTTAAATCAAAGCAGGGAAAAAGCGATTTCAGATGGGGCTTGAGAGACTTAATCAAAGACGCTATAATTAGGTTGGAGGAAAAATCACTTTGGCCCTTCATTGATATGATCTTTCTTTCTGAAGACATTAATCATTATGATGTTCAGGATCTCCTTTCTTCCATGCCTGAGGCATGGAAAGGCAAAGTGAGTTACCAGGCTAAGTTCCCTGGTGTTGTTTATAAGTTCGGAGAACATTATGCGCACGAATTGACAAATGAATATTCTTTTAACTCTTTCAAAAAAGCAGTAAATCTTGATGAGCCTTTAACTGAGAAATTGATTGCAGGAATCACATCCGGCTTAGCGAATGGCGATGAGATCTCTGATGCGCAACAGTTTTTCGGTTTTGTATTTCTGGTGTCATCCTACATCAGCGAACAAGATGCCGCTGAGTTAACCGACTATTCATTGTCCCGTTTTGAATTGCATATCGAAGAAGATTTTGGCGATGGTACATGGCGTAAGGATTTACATGTTACAAGTGATGCCAGCACAAACATTGCAGGATTCATATGGTCAGCCCTCGGTTCGCCAAGAGCAGCAGTAAGATGGAATGCAGCGCATTGTGTCAGAAAACTGGCAAACCTTAATTGTATCGATATCATTGATGCTTTAGTCTATTGGTTGAAACAAGACAAAGTAGGTGCGTTTGGGCACCATAAGTTTCCATTCTATAACCTTCATGCGAGGCAGTACCTTTTGATAACATTTGCCAGGATAGCTATTGAAAAGCCTGCCATACTGCGTAAGCATAGCGATTTGTTTTTACAATATGCATTAACCCAGGAACACGTTATTATCCAAAAATTCGCTTCAGATATCGTTGTAGCGATTGAAAACACCGTCCCTGGCACCTATGATGCAGAGATATTAATAACAGTAAAGAATGTAGGGAAAAGTAACCTGCCAGTTCAGGTGGAAAACTATCAATATTCTACAGATAGTTATTGGCATAAACGGGGGGAAATCGAAACTGGTATTGACTTTCATTTTGGATGGGACTTCGATCGATACTGGTATGAACCGCTTGGGGATGTATTTGGGATTTCCAGTAAACAAATAGAGGATTTGGCTGCGAACCTTATCGTTAAGGAATGGAATTTAGGAGAAAAAAATGGATATGATAAAGATCCAAGAGTTATCCTTTGGAACCGTTCCAACAATGATAGAGAGACATGGCATGATCATGGAAGCTACCCTAGAACTGACAATTTAGATTTTTACTTGTCTTACCATTCGATGCTTGTTGTTGCTTCGAGGCTAATTCAAAAAATGCCGGTAATCATAACAACAGATGACTCAGAGGATGAACCATGGCCTTACTGGTTATCAAGTCATTTACTGACACGTACCGATGGCAAATGGTTGGCAGATTATAGAGATCCATTGCCACTAAACAGGCCCTTGTGGGTTTCAGAAGAAAAGACAGATACCTGGCAAACTGAAATCACAGAAGGGGATTTTTTGAATTACATGCAGACAGAAATAAGAAGGGAATTGTGGGTTAATGTAAAAGGAGGCTGGCATGAAAAGAATAAAGAAAGAACAGAAACTGTTTCTATTTCAACGGCACTTGTTTCCCCTAAAACCTCGGATGCCCTTTTACGTGCACTGGCTACATGTAGTGATCCTCACGACTATAAATTACCTTATTATAATGAAAATAGAATGGAAATCGAGTCCGGCTCATTTCAACTTAAAGGCTGGATTAATGAACGCTACAATTCAAAAGAATTGCATCAATTTGATCCCTATGCGGATGAAATTGATTATCCTCCATACTCATTGGGTAGCACGATAGCTGAAAAATTAGGCTTATTACCAGATCCGGATGGTAAGACCTGGCAAATCGCTCATAGCGCTGAAATTGTCTTGTCTTGCGAAACATGGAGCAGCCATAGGGAAGGACGGGATGAAGAACCTGATCAATCTGGAATGCGATTGAAGGCTAAATTTTCATTTTTAAAAGAACTCTGTTCAACGCTTGGCTACGATTTAATATTTGACGTAGGCATTAAAAGAGATATAAACTATCGGTATGATCGGGAGAATAGGGAATATGCAAAACCACAACACAAAATATTTATACTATCAGCAGATGGAAAACTCAGAACTACAGGAGCAAATTATCAACTTGGGTAAACTATTTGTGCAAGAGCTCAAACTAGATCCAGGCAGTGACACTTTTTCTAAGTGGATGGCTCATTATATAGCGGAAAAGATGAAAATGGCGGAACAGGCTATGTCCGATGAGGATAAGAAAGAAGCAGGAAAAGAATGCTTTGAAACTATTCTGGCATTGTGGAAACACAGATGGTTACTGCCTTCCCGTAAACGACCATTGGAAGAATTTGAACCTATTCTCAAAACACTGGAGCGGCTTAATCCCGAGGAACAGGAGCCGTACTTTTATCATTCGTTAGATCATGAATTATCTGAACTGGAGAAAAACAACCCGGATCTAAAAGAGATAACAGACTGTACCAATATGGCTTTGCAGATTGACAAAGCAGCCAGAGTCTGGATAGAGTTCGTTTTGAGTCAGGCTGCTTTAAAAGCTAAAAATGAAAAAACAGACTCCTTTCTTAATAATTCAATAAACATCCACGACAATGATGATGCAAGGATTATAAGAATAGTTTTAGATAGTGACCCCGCTATCGGTTTAGAAAATTACAAAGACGACAATGTCCAAAAGAAATACCAAAGCGAAAAATTGAAGAGGAGAATTGAAGAGCTAGAAAGGTTTTCAAAGTTGAATGAAGTTCTGTTAGAAAAATATAGAAAGGACTTGGAAACTATTAAAGTTAATTATGATTATGTTTCAAAAGACATGGAATAAAATATTCTTATTAAACCGAATAAAATCATTTTAAATGAACTACGAAAAAGCCTTATCCCTATATAAAAATGACAAGACCCTTCAGCTACTACGGGCCGAGCATTTTCCATTGTTAGTTGCTTTCTTTCATTTGGCATTCAAGCAGCAAGACAAGATTTCGTATTTGCAAAGTGAATTGCAAAGTCTTTTGGGAGACTACATTTATGCGCTACAACGGCAGGGTATTAATGATTACGGAAAATCTCCCGTAGATTATTTACAAAAATGGGCTGAACAGGGATATCTGCGAAGGTATTACGAAAGAGTGGACGAACCTGTGTATGAACTCTCTCCGGCTACAGAGAACGCTTTAAAATGGCTGGAAGATCTAAACAAACAACAGTTTATAGGTACCCATAGCCGCCTCATCCAATTCTTCCATTTACTGCAACAAATTGTAAATACAACCTCTGGCCCTTACGAACGTATTCAACAGTTGCAGGAAGAACGTAATAAAATTGATCAGGAAATCGAACAGATCAGACAGGGGAATTTTTCCAAACCATCCAGCACGCAGGTCAAAGAAAATTATTTCCTGGCAGAAGAAACAGCCAGAAGGCTGCTGTCCGATTTTCGACAAGTGGAAGAAAACTTCAGGGAACTGGATACGCAAACCCGACAGACGATCATCAAGAGCAGTCTCGCAAAAGCAGACCTTTTGGATAATGTATTTCAACAACAGGATTATCTCTGGAGTACCAACCAGGGAAAAAGCTTTAAAGCTTTTTGGGAGTTTTTGATGAGTGAGCAGATGCAGGAAGAACTGGAACAGCTACTTGAAAAGATCAACAGCATGCCTGCAATTGCAGAAATCAAAAAAGAACAGACGGTAGACAGAATTAAAGCAAATCTCGTAGACGCAGGCGATAAAGTAAATCGCAGCAATGATGGATTAATAGAACAGCTCAGGAAGTTTGTAGAGCAAAAAAACCTATCGGAAAGCAGGCATATTCTTCAAAGCATCGAACAGATGGAAAGCCTTTTGTTGGAACATAAAGAAATTATAGACCAGCAGGCAATCTGGATGGAAACAGATGGACTTTTTAAACCCTTCTTTACGATGGATCGGCCGCTTTTTAACCCTCCGGTAAAAGTTGCTTTTGAAAATACGGCTATCGAAGACGGTCTGGCCGAAGTGGACACAGATATCCTTTTTGAACAATTTTATGTAGATATTGACCTGCTGAGGAACAACGTGAGATCCTCATTGAAAAACAGGTCCCAGATTGCACTTTCTGAGTTGTTAAGCTATCATAAACCTACCAAAGGAGTTGCTGAGATATTGGGCTATATGCAAATTGCGGCTAATGAAGGCAAACATTTTGTAAACCGGGATCAACTGGAATATTTGACGATAGAGAACATTGCCAATGGGAGGAAATACCGGATACAGGCTCCCGTCATTATTTTTAATCGATAAACAATATGGAACATAACTATTCTTTAAGTCTCATTGCTTTGCTAAAAGGGATTGTGTACAATCACCAGAAAGAGGTATGGGACAACTTGCTGCACTACGAACCCGATATCAAAAAGTATTTCCTCCCGATTGGTCTTGAATTGTTTTTGGATAAAAGCGAAGGTTATGCTTTTCTACGACAAAAAGAATGGGAAGAAGATGAGCTACAACTGCCAAAGCTGGCAGAAAAACGTCAGCTCAATTTTATGACTTCATTGGTATGTATTGTGCTAAGAAAATATTTGCTTGAACATGACGCCCAGGGCGGTTCAGTAAGGTCTATCATTAGCGAACAGGAGATTATTAACCGTACAAAAGTTTATCTTCCCAGTGCCAATGATGAAGCCAGGCAGCAGGAAAAGATTACAACCACCATAAACCGGGTACTTGAAATCGGCTTTTTGAGAAAGCTGGAAGATCTGGAAAAAAACTACGAGATACACCGCATTATCAAGGGCTTTGTAAATGCCGATGTGATAGACGATACATTGAAGAGGCTACAGAGATATGCGGCAGAAAAACAGGCAACAGAATAAGCATTAAGTATGGAAGAAATTTTAAATACCTTACCGGAAGAGATTAACCTGTCTGGTTTTCGGCTTCAATATTTGGAAGTACTCAATTGGGGTACCTTCAACAAAGTGCGCTGGCAAATACAACCCAACGGGCATAACGCTTTGCTGACAGGCGATATCGGTTCCGGTAAATCTACCCTGGTGGATGCCCTGACCTGTCTTTTGGTACCGCATAATAAGATTGTTTTTAATAAAGCTGCCGGGGCCGAAGGAAAAGAGCGCAACCTGTTGAGCTATGTGAGAGGTGAGTATAAAAAGGAAAAAGAAGAAATCACCAAGGTGGCCAAGAAAGTGTATCTACGGCCGGATGACAATACCTATACCGTAGTTATCGGGAATTTTCACAATGAGGGATATCATGAGGACGTCTGTCTTGCTCAGTTCTTTTGGATAGGGAAAGAAGGAAAAGTAGAGAAATTGCTCATTATAGGGACGACACCCTTAACGATAAAAGACGATTTTCAGCATTTCATTGACATCAATGATATGAGGAAAAAACTCAGAAACAAAGAAGGGGTTCAGTTGTTCGGTGATAACTTCTCTCAATACAGCGAACATTTCCGAAGGCTTTTTGGCATGAACAGCGATAAGGCCATTGACCTGTTTTATCAAACGGTTTCGATGAAATCTGTAAGCAGCCTTACCGATTTTGTCCGTGAACAAATGCTGGAGAAGACAGATGTCAAAGAACAGATCACAGCGTTGCTCAAACGGTTTGATGACCTTAATAAAGCCCATGCCGCTGTGGTTCATACCAGAGAACAATACCTGATATTGAAACCACTTACCGAAGCCTGTATCGAGTATGGAAAAGTTACCCGCGAGATAGAGGACATTGAAGCCATGCTGGAAGTGATGCCGGTATGGTTCGCTGAAAAGAAATGGGGGCTGTTGGAGCAGGCCATTGACGATGCCAGGCATGAATTGGAAAAGGTCATGCAGCAGCAACAACGTATGGTAGAGGAACTGGATGGCCTGGAAAGCAGAAGGCAAACGATTATACAAGATATTGCTAACAATGGCGGAAAAAGAATAGAGCAAATTGCCGGAGAGATTAAACGGCACGAACAAGATAAGGAAACCAAGCAAAAGGAGTTTAACGATTATGAACGTCTTGCGCTGCAATCAGGACTTAAAGGAGTACAGGAGGAAAGTGAATTTGAGGAAAACATTAAAAAGGCAAAGGAACTTGACGAACATTGTGGACAACTTGAAGGGCAACTTCGTGAGCAACGGGACAATCAGGTAACGGAGTTGCGCAAACAGGAAACGGAATACCGCCTGGAACTAAAAGAGCTTCAATCCTTAAAAGAACGAAAAACACAGATACCGGCCTGGCTTGTCGGCTTTCGTTCTCAATTATGTGATGATTTGCGCATTGATGAAGAAGAGCTGCCTTTCGCCGGGGAGTTATTGAAAGTGAATGAAGATAAAACTGCATGGGAAGGTGCAATCGAAAAACTGCTACACGATGTTGGCATCAGTCTCCTGGTGTCTAAAAACCATTATAGGAGCGTCAGCACTTATGTAAATAATAATCCGTTAAAAAGTGCTGATGGACGGGGTATCAAACTCACTTACCTGGAAGCTGATTTGTATAACAACAGCAGCCGTATAATTAAGGAATTGGATCAGGATAGTATCGCTTATAAAATAGATATCAAACCTGAAACATCTTTTTGCGATTGGCTGGAAGCCTATATACAGCGCAGCTTTGGCGACTATATCTGTACCGATGTGAATGGCTTACCGCATGTTCCTTTTGGTATTACCCAACAAGGTTTAATAAAAAGTGGGCGTATAAGACATACAAAGGATGACCGCAAACGTATCGATGACAGACGTAATTATGTGCTGGGATGGAGCAACACAGAGAAAATAAAAGCACTGGAAACCTCTGTTGATAAACTGGAGAAAAAGATAAATGAGCTAAGATCGCAACTTAACAATATTGAAGGGCAAGAGAAAAAAAACAAGGAGCAAAAGCAACTCTTAAGTTTGTTACTTTATGTGAGAGACTTTTCCCGTATCAACTGGCAGTATCACGTTGGGAAAATCTATGAACTGGAGCGGGAGCGCAATGAACTGCTGAATAACAACGATATTCTTGCGCAATTACAACGCAATAAGATCGATGTCGACCTGCAGATCGGCGATTCCAAAACAAAAGAAAAACAATTAACAGAAAAAATCGGTGGTCTAAAAACGACCATTAAAAACTACGAGGATCAACAACGAAGTGCCTATCAGCAAAAGGAACAATTAGACATTCATGTAAAAGAAAAATGGTACCCGTTGATTGAACAAAAGCTGACTGAAATAAAAATCAACCTAAGAGGCATTGATAACAGGCAGGAAGAATTCCGTAAACAATTTCAGGGCGAAAATGGCGAATTACGAAAACTTCGGGGAAGACAGATGGGCTATCGTTCCTCCATTGAGAAAAAGATGCGGGAAATTAAGGAACATTCCAGGGCTGAATATAGCGAGATTACAGAAAGCATAGATTCGCGGGCAGAGTATATTAAAAAGTTTGAACAGTTGGTTTCCGAAGATTTAAAGCGTCACGAAGAACGTTTCAAGGAAGAACTGAACAAAAACGTCATCAACAGTATTGCGGTGTTCGACAGTCAGCTACAGAAGCATGAAACAGATATCAAACAAAAAATACGTACCATTAACCAACATCTTTCCGAAATAGTATACAATGCTTCGCAGGATACCTACATAACTATCCTGATGGATTCCACACCAAATAAAGAAGTACGTCTCTTTAGAGAAGAGCTAAAGAAGTGTTACATTCATTCGTTCAGCAGTAATAATGATTTATATACGGAGGAAAAGTATGAACAGGTTAAACGCATTTTGGATCGCTTCGCAAGTATGGAAAATATAGACCGCGACTGGACATCGACCGTTACCGATGTGCGCCAATGGTTTGAATTTAATGCCAGCGAACGTTTTCGCCTGGACGACAGCGAAAAGGAATTCTACGAAGGTTCGGGCGGAAAGAGCGGTGGTCAGAAAGAAAAATTGGCCTATACCATTCTTGCCAGCGCCTTAGCCTATCAGTTTGGACTACAATTCGGGGAGAGCAAAAGCCGTAGTTTTCGCTTTGTGGTCATCGATGAGGCTTTTGGCAGAGGCAGCGATGAAAGTACACGCTACGGGCTGGAGCTTTTTAAAAAACTCAACCTGCAACTCCTCATTGTCACCCCCTTACAAAAAATTCACGTGATTGAAGACCATGTAAATTCCTTTCATTTTGTCAGCAACCGGGAAGGAAACAATTCACAGGTCAGTAATTTTACAAAAGAAGAATATGAAACCGAACGTGATAGACATAACGGTGTCTTTGAAAATATTCCTGACTTATGATTAGTCCATCCGAAATAAAAAAGCAAGCTTTAAAATGGTGGAAGCCGTTGTTACAGAGCTGTATTCAAGGAGAGCAGTTTTTCCCAAAAAGTATAGATCGCATTGGCAAAGTCAAATCCGGCCATGTTACGGCACGTTTTGAATTGCTGCAACAGGAAATTGAGGAACTCTACCGTTGTTCTAAAAATCAGACCGGATCAGGTTATTTCGTACAAACTGCCGGTAGAAATTTCAGACGAACAGGCAGCCACGAACTACCGGATGTTATTGTGTTTGAAACCATAGACGACTATATTACTTTTACAGGTTACAAAAAGGAATGGAATGGTTTTCTGACAAATTACAATGTTATTAAAAGCGCCATTCCCTCCTTGCACGACTGGGCTTTGCAGAATTGTTTGTGGCTAACGAATAAGGATATCAATTGGAATGATGTACTTAAAGTTTGCCTGTATTTTATAAAAACCCCAAGACCTCATCTTTATCTACGACAACTGCCTTTAGAAATCCATACTAAATTCATTGAGGAAAATAATGCCTTAATCCAATCTTTGCTTGATTATCTTATTTCCGACCATATACGATCAGCCGCTGAAAAGCGTTTTGCAGAACGCTATTTTTTGAAATATGACGAGCCGCTTATCAGAATACGCATGTTGGACATAGATCTGACATGCTTTTGTAATTTCTCTGATATTAGTATCCCACTTTTTGATTTTGAAAAACTGGATATACCAGCAAGGAACATATTGATTACAGAAAACAAGATGAATTTTCTCACATTACCGGCCATGCCTTCTACCATTGCTGTTTGGAGCGGCGGCGGATTTAATGTTAGCTATCTCAGAAACGTTGTCTGGCTGAAAGAGAGGCATATTTTATATTGGGGAGATATTGACGAACATGGTTTTCAAATACTGCATCAGCTAAGAAGTTATTATCCGCATACACAAAGCATAATGATGGATTATAAAACTTTTGAGCATTTTTCAGAATTTGCTGTTGCCGGGGCACGCAACAAATCTGAAAAACTTTCATTATTAAATGATGAGGAAGGCAAACTTTTCAAACAATTAAAGTTGGTAGACAAAAACAGGTTGGAGCAGGAAAAAATCCCTCAAGTATATGTAGAAGAATATTTAAGAAGCCTTCTGAAAACCGCTATATAGGGCTTTGTTATTCATAAAGGCAAACAAGCGAATTACTAATAAGCAATATCGGAGCTATTTAATGTGTCAAAATGTAGCGTAAGGGGCAATAAAGGGGCAATTGATACAGTAAAGGGGCAACAATGACGCAATTAATATCTATTTTAATTGATTTTTAGGCGATTAGCGACATGCTTTTTGCATCTTATGCCGCTACAATATCAACTAATAACTTCAAATCTGCTTCTAAAAAGTTCGAATTTTGTACCAGTGGGTTCACCAAAACATTTTCAAGGCTTCAAAATTTGTATTTTGAAGCCTTTTTCATTGCTTTCAAATTGTCACAAGAAGAATTGGATGCGTGAAAAAGAATTTTTCAATTACCTCTAGGAAAAACTTAATGAGACTATTTCTTCAACTGTTAATAGTACGTTTTATTACCTTCAAGAAGTTAGTATAATGCAATAAAAAAGCTCAAGAAAAACTTATCCAAAATATTTTAAAAAAAAAATAATAAAAAATTTGGTAAGACTAAAAATATTAGTATTTTTGATCTAAATAAATTAGTGATTATGTCATTAGCAGGACAAAATTTAAAACATCTGAGAAAACTTCGTGGCTGGACACAAGAGGAATTTGCGTCCAAATTAGGAATTAAACGCTCGTTGATCGGGGCTTATGAAGAAGAAAGAGCAGATCCAAGATTAGAAGTTCTGGAAACGATCAGCCAGATTTTTAAAGTAACACTCGACGAGCTTTTATTGGAGGATTTGAGCCAAACGCAGGGAGTAAGTTATCTGGCGAAAAGAAGGCAATTAAAAATGATGAATGCTGACAGAAATATCATTCAGTTTGTGCCGGTAAAGGCGGCTGCCGGTTACCTGGCTGGTTATGCCGATAGCGAATTCATCGACGAGCTCAATACATTCACTTTACCGATGCTTTCCGGTGGTACTTACCGCGCATTTGAAATTATAGGAGATAGTATGATGCCAACTCCAAGCGGAAGTGTGATTGTCGGGGAAAAAGTTGAAAATGTGGATAGCGTAAAAAACAATGCTGCCTATATAGTAGTCAGTAAAAATGAAGGAATAGTTTATAAACGCATTGTAAAAAATAATAAGAATAAAAATAAATTAACCCTTGTAAGTGACAATCCTGCATTTCAGCCATACCAGGTTCAGACCGGTGACGTGCTGGAAATGTGGCAGGCGCAGGTAATCATTAATAAGGTGGGCCAGCAGCAAAGATGGGACGTTGATTCTTTGGTAAATCTCGTTAGCAATTTACAGGAACAGGTGAGCAGTTTGAAAAAGAAAATGAATTAGAAAGCCTTTAGGTTTGTAATTACCCGTTAGATTTCGCTTCATTCTTCAACAAGATGAGGCCGTTCAGATACATCAATTATTAAATTTTAAAACAACAGTCATGATTAAATTACAAGTGATCGGGCATCTTGGTAAAGATTGCATCCTAAAAGAAGTAAACGGAAAAAATGTAATCAACTTTAGCGTTGCGCATTCAGAAAAATTTAAAGACGCATCAGGAGCGCAGCGGGAACGAACTATTTGGGTAGAATGTGCATTTTGGACTGACCGCACTGCCATAGCGCCTTATCTTGTAAAAGGACAGTTGGTATATGCCGAAGGGACGCCGGATGTAGATGGATATCTTAATAAGGAGAATAAACCCTCGGCCACATTAAGAATGAGGGTTCGGGATATTCAACTTTTAGGCAGTCGCTCAGAGTCGGGCAATAATCAAGGTAGCTCATCTACTCCTTCCTCCTCTTATAATTCATCTGCTCCTTCTAATGCTCAGCAGCAGGTGTCGTCACAAATGGAAGAACCAGCAGACGATTTACCTTTTTAAAAATATAGTGGGTTTGTACATGTTAAGCGGCTCTGGATTTGGGAGCCGCTTTTTTTATTTTTTAAAATCTTCGGTTGAGAAACATTCTCCTTCTGAATTAGAGATTCAATAAAAATGGCTTTCTTAATTAATTAGTCATCCCTTAAAAACTCTGTAAACCTTACTGATACAGCTTTATTACGGAAATCAAGGTGATAAAGTATGCAAGTTATTTGTAAAATTGCTAAAAAGCCTGCAAATTTAT
>JAICYZ010000435.1 GCA_025933935.1 Chitinophagaceae bacterium | reverse complement strand
GGATTTCTGATGTCCAAAATCAATATCGGCGATATGCATTCCTACTTTCGTGTCTTTGGTATGAAGATCATTTGTTGTTTGCCAGTTGTCTGAGGTCCAATGCACAACTGCCGGGACCGGTGTTTCTATCCGCAAGATTTTATCCGCTGAAATAACAGTGCAGGGAAAAGAAAAGCGCCAGATCATAAAACGAGATCCTTGTTTTTTTACTACATAACGCTCGTACGTATCTGATAACAGGTCGAAGATTTTTTTTGCTTTTACCGAATAGCAAAGCTTAATATATTCGGAATGTGCCCAGGTCAGTGGCATCGCTGAGCCGGAATGATGACCAAAAAAAAGTTCTTTTTCAGGGATATCGGTGGTGTCCCAGATTTGTTCAGGAATTAAACCATTGTTGGCAAACGCTTCCATTGCTTTTAATAATTCCCGGGCTCTTTTTATATTCCCTGCTGCTATTTCATAATGGGCCCTTTCTCCGGTAAGCAAGGGCCATGCGCGCCCGATTCCTTTACCATTATCTGAATATCCGTTCCCCTCGGGATCTTCGCCATAACCATCATTCACGTATCGATGCCAGCAAGGACCGTTTGGTGTATCCACTTTCAACTTATCATCAATCAATTTGACCGTATTTAAAATTTTTGGATCATCAGCTGCACGAAGGCCAAATCTCACCAAAGCAAGCGCATCGACACATATCAGTTCATACAAATGCATTTTGCCAGCTTCCCTGGTGCGGTTTTTTATATAAATGAATTTATTTTTCACATCTTCAGCAGGCAAATAATATGGATTGATGCGCATGTAATATCCTTCCACTCCGCCTTCTTTTGAAACCGGTGTATCTGTAACATAAGTCCAGTTTTCAATTTGTTCATTCCAAAAATCCGCAGTGTCACGGCAATATTGAGCAATGTCATGTTCGCCCATTTCATCCGCAAGATTTGCAGCACATAATAGTCCGGTGATTTCGGCAGCGAGTGTAAATGAAGAAAGCCCCGCTTCTTCTTCCCAGCGGTCCTGCTCTGTGCGTGGTCCGTGATGGACAATGAAAGAAATCGCTTTTTTTATAGATGGCCAATACCTCTGTAGTCTTTCAACCGGCAGGTTATATTGTTGCCGGCATTGCTCTACCAAGAGCAACGGCAATGCCACTTCATCCATTTGTATTCCATTGAGTGAAGGGATTCCTTCCAGCCACATATTTTGACTCCAATGACCATCCTTTTCCTGGGTGGACATTAAATAATTGAGGATTTTCAATACTTCATCTTTCGATTTAAGAGCAAGGAATCCTCCTGCACTTTCTACCAGGTCTCTTGGCCATACCAGGTGATATCCTCCAAGGTCGTCATCGCCTTTGGTATTTCCCCAGGGAATTGAAAGGCTGGCAACTACACCGCCGGGAAATTTTCGGGATTGATGGAGATTCATAACAGTTGCGCTTATTCGAAAATCTTTCCCTGTGTCATTTTTCCCGGTTTTAACGCTTTTCAGGTTTTTTTGAAATTGTCCCCATTCATACAAATAGCGGTTTTTGGCCATTTCAAAACCATCAATCAAACTAGCCCAGGCACGGTTTCCCGCGTCTTCTGCTTTAAGGCCAAAACTTAAAGCCAATACAAATTCTTTTGTTTCTGAAATGTCTATTTCTGCGGTGAGTGCGATGTTCCCGTTATCTGCTCTCGCATATTCCCACTCCATTTTGTGGTGTTGTTTCAAATCCTGGAAACCATCTGAAGTTCCTACATATCCTACAGAACGTTTTATAAACCGGGTATTATAGCAAGCAAGTGCCAGAGTAATTCCCTGCCTGTTTGCAAACAGCATGGGAACTCCTTTATAATCGCCCAGCCATCCATTATTTTCTGCTCCACGATTATCTAT
>JAICYZ010000190.1 GCA_025933935.1 Chitinophagaceae bacterium | reverse complement strand
TCCATAAAAAGTTAGTTTGAAACAAAAAGAAAGACTTTTGCTTTCGCACGGGAAGCAGTTTGTTTAATTCTTTTTGAAGGAAATGAATTTAATTTGGATCAGTTGTTTTAGTATTCCGCTTTCACCAGACAGGAAGATAGCAGCGGAATTTTGATTACTCAAAGATTAAAAACCCAATATTGTGAGGAGTTAATGACCCCATAAGCAGATATGAATTTTAAAACAGCGACAAAATAAGACAAGCATTCGAAACTTCTCCATGTTTCTGAACTTTTGAAACCATTCCATCTCTTGCAATCCTGCCTTCAATCAGGCATATATATTGTGATCGTTCGTCTATAAATATTTAATGATGAATGCACAGCAAATTGTTTTGGCAAACCGGCCGGAAGGCATGCCAACAAAAGAAAATTTTCGGGCAGAAAGCATTACTCTACCGCCTTTAAATCAGGAAGAAGTTTTGATAAAAGGATTATACTTTTCGGTGGATCCGTATATGCGCGGGCGAATGAAAGATGTTGAATCGTATGCACCTCCCTTCCCGGTAAATGAACCTGTTTATGGCAATGTTGTCGGAGAAATAATAGATAGTAAATCGGCAAGTTTTAAAGAAGGCGATCTTGTAAGAGGAATCCTGCCGTGGGCAACAGAAGCAGTTGCAAAGGCTCAATCAGTTGTCAAAATTGACGCAAGTATAGCTGATCCAAGCTATTTTTTGGGGATATTGGGTATGCCTGGCCTCACAGCTTTTTTTGGATTACTTTATATTGGAAAACCAACGCCTGGTGAAACAGTGGTGGTATCCGGAGCAGCGGGGGCAGTAGGGATTATAGCCGGGCAAATTGCAAAACTCAAAGATTGCCGGGTAGTTGCAATTGCCGGAAGCGATGAGAAAATCGAAATGCTTAAAGAGAAGTTTCATTTTGATGAAGCGATTAATTACAAAACAATACCGGATTTGAATAAAGCAATTAAAGACGCTTGTCCTAAAAAAGTTGACATTTATTTTGATAATGTAGGAGGCAAAATCTCTGACGCAGTTATTGTTAATATTAATACTCACGCAAGAATCGTTTTATGTGGACAAATCTCTTTATACAATGCGACCGAAACGCCTGTCGGTCCACGGTTAGAACCTCTTCTGGTTACCAAAAGCGCTTTAATGCAGGGATTTTTAGTGGGTGATTTTAAAAATAAATTCAGCGAAGGTATTCAGCAGTTATCGCAATGGATAAAAGCAGGGGCGCTGAAATATCATGAAACAATTATTGACGGTTTTGATAAATTACCGGAAGCTTTTGCCGGCCTTTTCTCAGGAAAGAATATTGGCAAAATGATCGTAAAAGCTTAGTAACGGAAAACTTTTCTTTCATACAAGGCCGCCAGTAAACAAAGAATTAATATCAAATTGTATTTTCCTTTTATCAGAAAACAAATCTTTAAAATAAAATCAGTTTAGGTTTTTAAAGGCGAAAGACGATTTGGAAATGATAAAACTTAATAAAACACGAATCGGCATTATTTCTTATTTTACCGTGAACAACTTCTAAATCAATTAACTCATCTTAAACCCTTCCAAAAACTTAGTAGTAAAATTTCCCTTCCTGAAATCTTCATTCTGCATCAGTTGAAGATGAAAAGGAATGGTGGTCTTGATTCCCTCAATTACATATTCGCTGAGTGCCCGGTGCATGGTGTCAATCGCTTCATCGCGGGTTTGTGCCATGGTAATTAACTTACCGATCATGCTATCGTAATAAGGCGGAATCACATAGCCTGCGTAGCAGTGACTATCCACTCGAACGCCGTGGCCACCGGGTTGATGAAGAACCGTAATTCTTCCGGGTGAGGGACGAAAATCATTGTACGGATCTTCCGCATTTATTCTGCACTCTATCGCATGCATCTCAGGATAATAATTTCTTCCGGAAATTCTATCGCCTGCGGCAATTTTTATTTGTTCTTTTATCAGATCATAATTGATCACTTCCTCTGTCACACAATGTTCTACCTGGATGCGCGTATTCATCTCCATGAAATAAAAATTTCTATTCTTATCCACAAGAAATTCAATGGTACCAACGCTTTCATAATTAATTGCAGAAGCTGCTTTTATCGCGGCTTCACCCATTCTCTCTCTCAACTCCGGAGTCATAAATGGTGAAGGAGATTCTTCTACCAGTTTTTGATGCCGACGTTGAATAGAACAATCGCGTTCGCTCAGATGGCAAACATTTCCGTATTGATCACCTGCAATTTGTATTTCTATATGGCGTGGCTCTTCCACAAATTTTTCCATATAAATACCATCATTTTTAAACGAAGCGGCTGCTTCAACTTTTGCCGTTTCCAAAGATTTTTCCATATCTTTTTCTTCCCAAACGACCCGCATTCCTTTGCCACCACCACCAGCAGTTGCTTTTAAAATAACGGGATAACCAACTTCAGCAGCAGATTTTTTTGCATGATCCAGATCTTTTAATAAACCTTCAACACCCGGCACAACAGGAACACCGGCTACAATCATGGTTTCTTTTGCCGTAATTTTATCCCCCATCGAATTAATCATCTTTGGTGTTGGCCCAATGAATTTTATTCCATGATCAATGCATATCTGTGCAAACTTTGCATTCTCTGCCAGAAAACCATAGCCAGGATGAATCGCATCGGCATTAGTGATCTCCACTGCCGCCATGATGTGAGGAATATTTAAATAGCTGTCAATGCTTGCAGGCTTTCCGATGCAAACTGCTTCATCAGCAAATTTTACATGAAGGCTATCTTTATCAGCCGTAGAATAAACGGCAACAGTTTTGATGCCCATTTCTTTGCATGTTCTGATAACCCTTAAGGCAATTTCACCGCGGTTGGCGATAAGTATTTTTTTAAACAAAGTATTTAATTTGAAAAATTTGAAAATCTGAAAATCTGAAAATGACTGCTCATAATTTAAAATCGCTTTCCTGAATAAGACAGCTGAGTCATTGCAATTTTATAATCCAGGAGCATTCCAAACTTTCATCTAACTACTAATTAGGTTCGACTAAAAACAACGGCTGATCAAATTCTACCGGAGAAGCATCTTCCACCAGAACTTTTACAATCTTTCCGGCAACTTCACTTTCAATTTCATTAAAAAGTTTCATCGCTTCAATGATGCAAACTACCTGTCCCGCTTCCACCTCATCGCCAACGCTTACAAATAATGGCTTTCCGGGACCTGCCTGACGATAAAAAGTCCCGATCATAGGACTTTTTATAGTAAGATAATTTTCTGTTTTTGGAGATTCGGTTGCTTTAGAGTCGCTTGTTTTTTCAGGAGCAACCGAAGGCAATGACATAGGCTGTTGCGGCTGGGAAGCCTGCTGAATCATTGGCGAAGAAAAGTGCTGCGCAGCTTCTTTTTTTTGTTTAATGGTAATTTTGAAACCATCCTTTTCAACACTTAATTCGCCGATATTGCTTTTATTAACAAGCTTTACCAATTCATGAATTTGTTTAATGTCCATATTGGATTAATTAGATTTAGATGATGGATAACAGATAGCTAAGATAGCGATACTTAAAGAAAAAAGTAAAAATTAAAATTTGAAAATTAAAAATCACCATCGGTGAATTCTTAATGATCAATTCTTAATTCATTTGATTTATTCTTTCACTCGTTCAACGTATTCTCCGGTTTTTGTATTTACTTTTATTAATTCGCCTTCATTAACAAACAACGGAACATTCACGGTAGCACCGGTTTCAACCGTTGCAGGTTTCAAAGTACGGGTAGCAGTATCGCCTCTGAGGCCCGGGGCGCTGTAGGTTACTTTCAACACAATCTTGTCTGGAAGTTCCACACCCATCGGCTGGTCGGTCTCGGTATTTATTAAAACGGAAACTTCCTGGCCGTCTTTTAAAAACTGCGGCGCATCCACCATTTCAGGGGTAACCGCTATCTGTTCATAATTTTCGGTATCCATAAAAGTGTAGCCTGTATCATCTTTAAATAAGAACTGGTAAGGTCGTTTTTCAACTCTTACCGGATGAATCGTTTCGCCGCTGTTCCACGTTTGTTCGATGGTACGTGCATTGTCAACACCTTTTAATTTTGCCCAAACCTTTGCGCCTGCACGGGCCGTTTTATTTTGCCCGAAGTCAACAATGGTATAAAGATTGCCTTCAATTTTTAAGATCAGCCCTGTCCTTATGTCTGATGTAGTTGCCATATAAAAAAAAATTTAAGGCTGCAAAGGTAAAAGAATTGTTTTATTGAGAGGTAAATTCGCTTGTTTTATTTAACGAATTATCCGGCTATTTCAAATATCGCAACATTAATACAGCAAACGAACTAATACGACTGTTTTCTATCCACAAAAAAATTTATCATAGTTGTACTATTTAGGAATTGAGCATTCGGCACTCTGAGTTCCGATTCATCATACATCAATAAAAAAACATTAAAATTTAAAATGCGTTCATTCGCATAAATGCTTTTTCATAGCTTTATAAAAATTTTTACTCTTGAAACATTTACTAATTATCATCACAGCAATTTTTATTTCGTCTTCCGCTTTTTCACAAACTACCGCGAAAACAGATGATACACCTGTATATTTACGTTTTCCTACAATCCCTCAATTTACAGTTTATAAAGCGCCGGACAGCACGACCTTTACAAGAAATGATTTGCACAAAAAGAAGAATACCATTTTTATCATTTTCAGTCCTGATTGCGAGCATTGTCAGCGGGAAACAGAAATGCTCACCCAGAATATTAATAAATTTAAAAACACGCAAATTGTAATGGTAACTTACTTGCCGTGGGAAGAAATGATTGCATTTTATCATCATTATAACATTGCAAATTATCCACAAATCACAATGGCAAGAGATACGAAATTTTTCTTTCCCGTATTTTTTAAAGTAAGAAATTTGCCTTCCATTTTTGTATATGATAAAAAGGGAAATTTCAAAAAATCATTTGAAGGTGATGTAAAACCGGAAACGATTTTAGCCGAGTTGTAAAAACAAGAAACGTTTTCAATTGCATATAGGGTTGCAACAAACTACTGCTAATAAATCGCTAAAATCACCGTCACATTTTCATGTCTATACTTTTTTATTAGTTTTATAAAAAATTTTCTGATGAAAAAACTCCTATTTATTCTTCCCCTGTTTCTTTTTTGCTATTCCGGATTTTCTCAGACGAATGCAGCAGCAGAAAAAACGCCCGCTTATGTTCTCAACCCTTCTTTTCCAGACTTCACCGTTTATAAGGCGCCAGACAGCACTGCTTTTACACAGAAAGACCTGAAGAAAAATGAGGCAACCTTATTGATGATTTTTAGCCCGGAATGTGGCCATTGTCAAAATGAAACAAGAGAGTTAATTAAAAATATTGACCATTTCAAAAACACACAAATACTGATGGTAACCTGGTTACCTTACAACGAAATGGTTTCATTCTACAAAATGTTTAAACTGGCTGATTATCCGCAAATAACTGTTGCGTGGGATAGAAAAGATTTTTTTCTGCCTTATTATGAAGTGCAAATGTATCCGAAACTCGTAGTGTACGATAAAAAGGGAAAGTATGTAAACTCATTTAGCGGCCCGATCAATTTGGAAGATGTTTGGAAAGCGATGGATTGACTTTGCTCAAGTTCGCGGTTCAACCTTCAACTTTGAACTTTGAACCTTCACCCTTCAACCTTCAAACATTTAATTACCTTTGACCGTAAACAATTTTTTTTCAAAATAAATACAAATAAAAAATGAAAGTAACCGTAGTAGGCGCTGGTGCAGTGGGCGCTACCTGTGCCGACAACATTGCCCGTAAAGAACTTTGTGAAGAGTTGGTAATGTTGGATATTAAAGAAGGGATTACCGAAGGAAAGGCAATGGATTTTATGCAAAGCGCCACATTGTTGGGAAGTGACACAAAAATCATTGGCAGCACAAATGATTATTCTAAAACTGCAGGGAGCAACGTTGTCGTAATTACTTCCGGCATTCCACGTAAACCGGGAATGACTCGTGAAGAATTAATTGGAATCAATGCAGGAATTGTAAAAGATGTAACTACAAAAATTCTGGAACAATCTCCGGATGCAATTATTATTGTGATCAGCAATCCTATGGATACCATGACTTACCTGGCTTTGAAATCCAGCGGCTTGCCAAAAAACAGAATCATTGGAATGGGTGGTGCGTTGGACAGTGCGAGATTCAAATATTTTTTATCAACGGCGATGAATTGCTCTGCACAGGATTTACAGGCAGTAGTAATCGGCGGACATGGGGATACAACCATGATCCCTTTGACAAGATTGGCAACTTACAACGGAACTCCTGTTTCTAACCTGCTCGATGAAGAAACACTTAAAAAAGTGGCGGCAGATACAATGGTTGGGGGCGCAACACTTACTAAATTATTAGGAACCAGTGCATGGTATGCTCCGGGGGCAGCAGGCGCTTTTTTAGTAGAATCTATTGTTCGTGATGAAAAGAGATTAATTCCGTGTTGCGTAATGCTCGATGGCGAATATGGACAAAAAGATATTTGTATCGGGGTACCGGTTGTGGTTGGAAAAAACGGCTGGGAAAAAATTATTGATTTTAAACTGAATGATGAAGAACAGGCGAAGTTTAATAAAAGTGCAGATGCAGTAAGAAATATGAATGCCGCGTTGCAGATTTAATGATATGTGATTTTATTTTTGAAAAACCAATGAAGTAATTTTCATTGGTTTTTTTATTCGAATACATTGCATACCCAGATAAAAATACTTGCTAAAATACAGTGATTTAAGATTGGCAACTATGAAATATTTTTTAAATTTGTGTGATAGAAATTCATGAAATCATAATCATTGACAAGGACATTTTAGGTGGTCAACCTGTTTTCAAAGGAACACGAGTTCCGGTAGAAAGTTTGTTCGACCATTTAGAAGCAGGAGTTTCGTTGGATGAATTCTTATACGATTTCCCAACAGTTTCTAAAGAACAGGGAGTCGCACTGCTCAGCATACGCAATAAATTATTGACTTCTAAAAATGCTGCTCAGCTTTATGCGACTGTTACTTGATGAAAATATTCCGAAACGGTTAAAATCTGACTTTTTAGAGCATGAAATTTATACGGTTCGGGACAAAATGGAATGGCATTAAAAATGGCGAATTACTTAAACTTCTGGTAGGTAATTCTTTTAATGCATTATTAACTTTTGATAAAAATCTGCAACATCAACAAAACTTTTCAAAATATACGATAACTGTTTTTGTATTAACTGCGGAAATCAATCAGTGTAAGGAATTGACAAAGTTGACTCCAAAAATAAAAGGATATTTAAATAAGGAAGAAATGCCAACAGGCGTTGTGATTATTTCTGAATAATATG
>JAICYZ010000149.1 GCA_025933935.1 Chitinophagaceae bacterium | reverse complement strand
TGGATTATTAAATTATTGAGATGGGAAAAATAACTGGCTTTTTAGAATTTACAAGAGAACTTCCACACAAACGTCCTGTGCAGGAAAGGATCAATGATTATAAAGAATTCGTTCAAAGATACACGGACCAAAAACTGAATGAGCAATCCGCACGGTGCATGGATTGTGGCACTCCTTTTTGCCATGAAGGGTGTCCGGTAGGAAATTTAATTCCTGAATTTAATGATGCGGTGTATCGCAAAAGCTGGCAGGAAGCTTATGAAATACTTTCTTCTACCAATAATTTTCCTGAATTTACGGGAAGAATTTGTCCGGCACCCTGTGAATCCGCTTGTGTTTTAGGAATCAATCAACCGGCAATTACGATTGAAGAGATAGAAAAGCATATTATCGAAATTGCTTTTGAAAGTGGCTTTGTACAACCCAAAATTCCGAATGTAAGAACAGGAAAAAAGATTGCTATCATTGGTTCTGGACCGGCAGGAATGGCAGCAGCATCGCAATTAAATTCAGCGGGTCATTCGGTTACTATTTTTGAAAGAGATGACGAACCGGGTGGATTATTGCGGTATGGAATTCCGGATTTCAAACTGGAAAAATGGGTTGTCGAGAGAAGAATAAACATCATGAAAGAAGAAGGCGTTGAAATAAAATGCAATGCGAATGTCGGCGTAAATATCAGCATCAACGACCTTTTGAGAGAATATCACGCGATTGTTTTAGCTGGCGGTTCTACCATTCCAAGAGACCTTAACATTCCCGGAAGAGAGCTGAAAGGAATTCATTTTGCGATGGATTTTTTAAAACAACAAAATAAAAGAGTTTCTGAAAAAGAAATAGAAAATGAAGCAATTCTTGCAACAGGAAAAAATGTAGTCGTAATTGGTGGCGGCGATACAGGAAGCGACTGCGTCGGAACTTCCAACAGGCAGAAGGCCGCATCTGTTACACAATTCGAACTGATGCCGATGCCGCCAAAGAGCCGTACGCCTTTTATGCCGTGGCCAACTTATCCAATGATTTTAAAAACTACCAGCTCCCACGAAGAAGGTGCAAACCGGCATTGGGCAATTGCTACGAAAGAATTTTTAGGTGATGAGAACGGTAATCTGAAAGCGGTGAAAATCGTAGACCTTCAATGGAAATTTACAGAAGAAAATAAACCGGCGCAATTTGTAGAAGTTCCGGGAAGCGAATCCGAAATTCCGTGTGAGCGCGCATTTCTTGCTATGGGATTTTTGCATCCTCAACATGAAGGTTTATTGAATCAGCTCGATATCGAACTGGATCAAAGAGGAAATGTAAAAGCAACAGAAAAAGAATTTCATACCAATATTGCGAAAATATTTTCTGCCGGTGATATGCGCCGCGGACAATCTTTGGTTGTTTGGGCCATTTCAGAAGGAAGAGAATGTGCTAGAAAAGTAGATGAATATTTGATGGGATATTCTTTGTTGCCGACAAAGGACCAGAATATTTTGCACCAGGTGATATAATTATTATAAAAGAGAAAATTAAACTATTTATTTGTTTGCTGAATAAACTGATATGCGTTCTTATTTCGAATCAGATTTCGCCAAGAAAGCCTTGATTTTTGTTCCCACATTTTCCCTGATATTTTCATAAAAAAGATTATAATCCGCAATATGAAAATTTTTTGTTTTTATAAAGATGCTCCCTAAGAATTTGGGCTTATTTACCCATAAAACATTTCCATGGATTTGCGCATTTACCAACTGTGGAATCACTTTATTAAAATTGCGAAGTACGCCGCCTTTGTTTAAAGAGGCAGGTGCAAAAGCAGTGTCCATCGTCCAGGTTAAAGGATTTATTACATATGCTTTTAAAGTTTCTTTTTCAATATAAGGCGCTACATATCCACGCTGAAAAGTTCGCCAGCTTACAAAACAGCCGGTAGCAGTAGAATCAGCACAGGGCTTTAATTCAGAAAAATAATTTGGAAAAACAGGAAGTCCGATAATGTAGGCGCAAACCAATTGTTTCTCCAATGGTTTTCCTTCAAAAAATTCTTTTAATAATCGTCCGGCGTGCCATGTTCCCTGGCTGTGTGATGCAATGATAATTGGGCGGCCGTTGTTGTAATTTTCTAAATAATACTCAAATGCATTTCTCACGTCCTTATAAGCCAAATCCAAAGCTGCTTCAGCAGAATCTTTATATTTTGTATAAAAAGCATTGAGATTTGCCTGCCGGTAACGTGGAGCAAATATCCGACAGTACCGGTTGAAAACACTTGCCTGGTAAAGGATCGACCCATTGTCTGTTTTTTCATTTATGCGTGCATCGTTTATGTCTGCATTCCAGCCGTCAGGCTTTTGCCTGTCTGTATAAGATGTCGGGTAAATAAAAAATACATCAGCAAGAGAATCTTTTTGACGATCTTTTAAACCATGTGGCACATTATCCGATGGATCAAATTTAAAAGGAGACGCAGCCCAATAGTCCGGATTACTATAATCAGGAACTTCTGTTTTATTTTTAAATTCATAATTGATAGTCTGCCCGGATATTTTATGTGAGCATGAAATCATTAGTGTAAAAGAAAAAAACAGGAGAATTAAAATAATACGATTAGATAAAAATTTTTGTTTGTAAATTGACATCTGCTAAGCTACATTCGCTATTTTAAATTTTAAAACTTTAAAGCAATGACCATACCAGTAGTTGACCTCTCTGACTTCACTGGCGGAGACGCAAAACTAAAAGAATCGTTTGTGCAGCAGCTTGGAAAAGCTTATGAAGAAGTAGGTTTTGTCGCTGTGAAAAATCATGGTATTCCTGATGAACTAATTGCCGATTTATATCAATATGTGCAGGAATTTTTTTCCCTTCCTTCTGACAAAAAAAGAAGCTATGAAATTCCGGAACTTGCAGGCCAAAGGGGCTATACTTCTTTTGGAAAAGAACATGCAAAGGGTAGTGACGCTCCGGATTTGAAAGAGTTTTTTCAATATGGGCAAACCGTGCCTGCAAACCATCCATTGAAACCTGAGTATCCTGATAATGTAGGTGTAGCAGAGGTTTCAGGATTTAATGAAACTCTTTTCAAAGCATATCGTGCTTTTGAAAAATCAGGAAAATCACTGTTGCAGGCCATTGCTCTTTATCTTGGCTTAGATGAACATTATTTTGACAACCAGGTAGAAGAAGGCAATTCCATTTTGCGTGCCATTCATTATCCGCCGATAACTGTTGAACCGAAAAGCGCCATTCGTGCAGAGCAACATGAAGACATTAATTTAATTACTTTGTTAGTTGGTGCTTCCGCAGGCGGACTTGAAATTCTTACCAAACAAAACGAATGGATTCCCGTTACTTCTTTGCCTGAGCAAATTGTGGTAAATGTAGGTGACATGCTTCAACGGCTTACCAATAACCAATTAAAAAGCACGACTCATAGAGTTGTAAATCCACCTCGCGAATTATGGCATACTTCCAGGTTTTCGATTCCTTTTTTTCTTCATCCGAAATCCGCAATGGATTTATCAGCCCTTGAAAACTGTGTGGATGAAAAACATCCAAAAGTTTTTGAAGATATTACCGCGGGAGAATACCTGGATGAGCGTCTAAGAGAAATAGGATTGAAGAAATAATTAATTAGCTGATTAGCTAATTAGCTGATTGGCTAATTAATAAAACTCTATTTTTTCATGGTACTGCACAGGCATATTCCTTTTTTAAAAGCTGTTTTTTATTATACTGTTTCTGCTTTCGGTGGCCCTCAGGGACATCTGGGTATGATGATAAAAACGTTTGTAGAAAGAAGAAGAGATGTTACCAAAGAAGAATTAATGGAGTACGTTGCATTTTGCCAGCTTTTGCCGGGAGCGTCTTCCACACAGACGATTACTCTTATTGGCTACAAACGCGGTGGCGTGCCGCTTGCTGTGCTCACGCTTCTGATCTGGATTTTTCCTGCCAGTATCCTGATGGGAATTTTTTCTTTCTTATTTTACTACGTCAAAACATATCACGTAAATCTGAACCTGTTTACGTATATACAACCGATGGCTGTTGGCTTTATTGCTTTCGCCGCTTTTAAAATGTACAAGGTTTCCATTAAAAATAATATCACCTTTTTTGTGATGGTCGGATCTGCAATCGGTACTTATCTTTTTTTCAAAACGCCGTGGGTATTTCCGGTTCTGATTGTTCTTGGCGGCGTAGTCACCAATTTTAGCAACCGGCGCTATCCCGAAAAAGACAATATTAAACCACGTCATATCAAATGGACAAACATCTGGTTATTCATCCTGATTTTTGTGATCGTTGGTTTTTTGAGTGAAACAGCGCGCAAACAAAACTGGCAACATAAAAGAGCTTATAACCTGACAGAAAATGTCTATCGTTACGGAAGCCTCGTTTTCGGTGGTGGTGATGTGCTGATGCCGATGATGTATGAGCAATATGTAACCCGTGCAAAATCAAATTATCTTACAAAAGAAGAATATTTAACAGGCTGGGGGATTGTTCGGGCCATTCCCGGGCCGGTATTTTCTGTTACGTCTTATGTTGGCGGAATGGTGCTGAGAGACTATGGCCCCGGCTGGCAGGTGTTAGGATGCCTTATCGGATGCATTGGTATTTTTTTGCCAAGCGCTTTATTGGTTTTATTCTTTTTTCCAGTGTGGCAAATTTTGAAAAAATATGTCGTCGTCTATCGTTCTTTGGAAGGCATTAATGCTGTGGTCGTTGGTATTATGTGGGCCTCATTTCTGTATCTGGTAAAAGATATTTCCATCACGGAATTTAATACAGTCAGCTTTGTAAATATCGTTGTCATACTGGGCACCTTTTATTTACTCACTTTTACGAAAATTCCTGCGCCGTTTATTGTTTTGGGCTGTTTGATTATCGGATTTATTTTTTGAAAAAAGATAATTGAGAGATGCCGGCAGTAAACTAGGAAATAATTAGAATTCCTGTTTCTTTAATATCGGTTTTCTACAATTGTTGTTTTATCGTGCTGATAATATCTGTTTGATCGCCGTTCAAACCTTCTTTCTGAAAAACCAAAACTCCTTTTTTATCCAAAACAGAAATAATATTGCTGTGTGAAAAATTGCCTTCTGCATCTTTTTCAAATTGAACATTTAATAACACAGAAAGCGTTCTCACAGCATTTTCATCACCGTGTAACAGGGTGAAGTTTTTATCCAATTGATTTGCATTGGCAAACTTTTGTAATTGTTCAGGCAAGTCTCTTTGAGAATCAAAACTCACGAGCAAATAATTTACTTTTCCGTTTTCAGATTTTAATTTTTCTTCAATGCTTTTAATATCAGCCGTCAATCTCGGACAGGCATAAGTACAATGGGTAAATATCATTCCCACAACTGTTGGTTTTCCTTCAAAAGAAGAAAGCGCAACTTTTTTATCATTCTGTGTTTGAAATGTATCTGTAACCTGGTAAATACTTTCAGAAGAAATGGTACCGACAGGAGCAGTATTGTGTTTGGGCGCTTCGCCTGTGAACGCAGATTTGTTGCTCACGTCAGCACAACTAAAAAGTAATATAGCAAACAAACAATAAATGAAGATTTTCATTTTCTTTAATTTTAATTTTTTACACAACGAAAACCTAGATTAGCAATGCAAAAATTTCCTTTCAAGCTTCCACGATAACTAAATCTTAAAAAAGCTGCATAGTCTGATTTATCCGATACATTCAATGCGCCGCCCGCACAAAAGTTTTTCAATTCATCTTCATCATTTCCACGCGAATCTCTTGAGCCAATAAAACTATTAAAATTAAAAGTCCATTCCCAAATTAATCCGTTCATATCGTACAAGCCATATTCATTCTGGTAAGTCGATTTTACATTTGGAAGCACTTTTGGATTTGGCTTCGTGTACCAGTCCAGAATAAAATCTGTGAGTGATTTATATTTAAAATTCCTGGGAGGTGCTTTAGCCGCTGTTTCCCATTGTGCAATAGTTGGCAGCTTTTTATTTTTCCATTTACTATATGCTTCTGCAGCAAACCAGGAAACGTTCACCACCGGCGAATTATAAATTTTTTTATTCGCTTCTCCAATGGATAGATCACTTTGCCAATGTCTTAAATAATTTGTATCTGCAAAAAGACGATTCACCTTCGACCTTCTCCACTGCGGGTTGGCTTTCACAAATTCCAAAAACTCCGCATTGGTTACGGCAGTTTCGTCCATTTTAAAGGAGGGTACAGGGATTGGTTGGTTGTTGGGAGTAATAAAAAAAGGCTGATATTTTCCAGCTGGAACCGTTACCATTTCATCTTTAGAAATAACCACTTTCTTTTGCGCGTTTGCAGCGGAAAAGAAAGTGATTATCATAAGGATGGTTAGAAAATATTTCATTTTTATGTAAAACCGGAGTTTATGGTTTTAACTTCTGATAAATATTAGCATTTTCAGCGCCGGTAACTTTTATTTGTGCGATAGCGCCTTTGTTAAATGCGCGGAAAATAGAATGGTCAACCAGGTTGATCACTTCAGGCACCTGCATTTTCATTTCCACGATAGCAGCGCCACCTGACGGAATTAGCGTAGTTTGTACGTCATGGTTTACTTCTGTACCGCCTTCCATATACACTTTGGTAAAAATCTGTCCGATAGGGTGGAAGGAAGAAACGAGGTTCGGACCGCCATTACCTACAAACAATCTTACGGTTTCTCCAACCTTTGCCGGAAGTGCATTTGGCCCTGTTGTAGAACGTACTTTTCCGTTAAAAAGCACATAATCCGGATTTTCTGCAAGCGCTTTTGTTTCATCGAAATCCTGTAGGCCGGGAGCGTTATATTTTCCTTTTGTATAAAAATCACCTTGCATTAAATAGTATTCTCTGTCCACTTTTGGCAAGCCTCCTTGAGGCTCTACCAATATCAAACCATACATTCCATTGGCAATATGCAAAGGAACCGGACCTGTTGCGCAATGATACACAAACAAGCCCGGATGTAAAGCGCGGAATTGAAAATGGGTTGATTGTCCGGGAGCAGTTGCAGTAGCATCAGCGCCGCCGCCTGGACCGATTACTGCGTGAAGATCAATGCTGTGAGACATTTTGCTGTCAGGAGCATTTTTTAAAGTAAAATCCACAAGATCTCCTTGTCTTACTCTGATAAAATTTCCGGGTACCTGTCCACCAAATGTCCAGAAAGTATATTCGGAACTATCAGAAATAGGCATCACTTTTTCGATGGTTTCCAATGTCACCATCACTTTTTTTGGTGAAGTGTAGGTTAATGGTTTTGGAACATTTGGTGCAGTGGTCAATTCTGCCGTAACAGTTCCGGTAAGCGTGGTGTCAATCTTACTTTCGTCTGCGTTATTTCC
Organism: Chitinophagaceae bacterium; assembly: GCA_025933935.1. Taxonomy (GTDB): domain Bacteria; phylum Bacteroidota; class Bacteroidia; order Chitinophagales; family Chitinophagaceae; genus Ginsengibacter. The sequence continues at coordinate 2,389 of JAICYZ010000149.1, read as the reverse complement.
CGGATTCGTTTTGCAGGAAAACATAAAAAAAGTAAAAGACAGCAGAAGCAGCGCCGGAAGAATTGCTTTTTTCAGATGGGGTTCTTTTTTTGAAATTTGTATCATGGTTTTTAGGTTTATGTATTATATTTTATTACTTCAAATACTTCTTAAAATTGCTCGGCAAATGTCCGTTCGAATTACATCTTAAAATGTAATCGACCTCATTGCAAAATATGACGTTGCTCATATTTATCAAAAGGTTCCCGAGACTGCTACAACAATAATGCCTTTGTTAAAAAAATCAAAACGACAAATTCGCGCTATTCCTGGTTTACGCAGGGACTTGTAGGTTTACCGGGATTTATTAAAAGAACCAGTTTGGAGTTAATATAGCTTTTTTATTTGGATTTATAAATTAAGACATCGGGATTGATATTTATCGAAAGCCAAACCCAGTTCTGTACTGGCTTCATAGTTTGACCTGGTAAGATATTTTTTACATACTTCATAGAAGTATTTGTAAACATCTGTGAATAGCCTCCTAATAGATTAACGTCCTTCATTGCAGCGTATTTAAAAGAAAGGTCAACTTCATTTCCTAAGTATGAACCGGCTTTTTTACCGGAATAATCAATTACTGTGGCAGCTGATTCAAAGTGATGAAACGCAAGTTGCCAGTTTAATTTATCAGGAGAATTCACATTCACATTCAAATAAGAATCCCAAAGACCTACGTTATGGTGGCCACTTGAAACGTAGAAATAATCCATAGTTCCATAAAATTTATGATGCGTCCCATAAAGTGGATTGAAAAAGGAAATATTTCGTGAAGTAGAATTCATATCCTTTCCGCTTAAGAAGTCACTTCCGATTCCTGCACTGAATTTTTTTGTAAAATTATAATCCACTTTCCCGGAAACCATCCATGCATTTGTTTTCATGGATGAAGCATTTTTTTGTGGATTATTTCCTGTTTGATAATAGTACGTTCCCGTAAAATTTACTTTTTCTTTTTTGTAAAAAAGATTTCCACCAAATGTTTGCAAATGAGAAAGAGAAGAATCAATCCTGTTTTGAAACGCAAGATTCATGGCCAAGGCAGATACAGAAAAAGCATCAGTAAATTTATATTTCATCCATAAAAATTCCATCGATTTATAAGGCTGGCTGATGGAATTATCAAAAAAATCGCCCGTAACTTTTTCAGTATTCTGATTATATGCTGCTGCAAGATTTGCAGTAAGTTTATTTTTTTCAAATGCAAGCAAAGCAGCGTCGTGCTTGCGTGCGGCGTTGTTCCAATCCAATGCTCCCAATATTCTTTCGTCATCATAAGAAAAAACCTGGCGACCGATTTTCACGCTCCAAGCCGGATCGAAATAAAGTTGAGCCCACGCTTCATAAAGTGAAACATCGTTTGCAGTGGCTTGTACCTGGGCGTCATTACCCCATACGGTTACTACTTGTGTACTAAGGCCAATTTTCAACTTATTATTTTTTGCATAAGTAAAACCAATCCTGCTTCTTTGGGCTACAAAAGTTGCTGGTTTTTGTCCATCCAGGATCGGTGTAAATAATCCGTTTCTTATTTCTGCACGAGGCCGCAGTTGAATATTTATTTTTAATTCTTCGTTTTCATTTTGTGCAAATAACTGTTGATTGCAGAAAGTGAATATGGCTAAAAATAAAAAGCTTCCCATCAATTTTTGCCGGTTCAATATAATTTTCATCTGATTCTGATTTTTAAAAAATGCGCTACAAAATTCGGTTGCATTTTTTTTGCCTTTTCTAACGTGAATCAGAAAAAAAGATGAGTTGCATCATAATGAATGCATTCCGCTGTATTCAGGATAAGCTGGTAATGCCGGAAAATATGTCTAATGTTAGATCATGTGATGGTGACCATCGATTGATAGCAGTCGGTTATTGCAATTTATCTTTAAAAAAATCAATCGTCCGTTGCCAGGCAAGTTCAGCGGCCGCTTTATCATAACGAGGCGTGGTATCGTTATGAAATCCGTGATTCACATTCGGATAAATATAGGCAGTATATTGTTTGTGATGGGCTTTTAGCGCAGCTTCATATGCCGGCCAGCCATCAGTAATGCGGGTATCGAGGCCTGCGTATTGGAGTAGCAGGGGCGCCTGTATTTTAGGTACGTCTTCTGCAGAAGGCTGGCTTCCGTAAAATGGAACTGCGGCTGCAAGATCAGGAAGATCAACAGCCATCATATTGGCAATCCATCCGCCGAAGCAAAAGCCGACGACACCAACTTTGCCATTACAATCTTTATTGTTTTTAAGGTAATAAAATGCGGATATAAAATCTTCCAGCATTTTATTTTTATCCAGCTTGCTTTGCATTTCACGTCCTTTATCATCATCGCCTGGATAACCTCCGAGCGGA
>JAICYZ010000379.1 GCA_025933935.1 Chitinophagaceae bacterium | reverse complement strand
GGCAGAATGCCCTAAAGGTATTTCTGTTGAAAATATCGCCCGGATGAACCGGGAATATCTTGGCGCTTCTCTTTCGTCTGAAATACAAAAACGACCTGTGAGGGTGGTAGATCCGATGAATGAGCAGGGTTTGTAAGCAATTCAGTAGACAAACAAATAAAACTGATTATTGTTCTTAACAAACTTTCCAATAATGTTCTGACGAGAAATGAAATTAGCTGAACAAATAGCAAAGCATTTTAGGCAGGTTTATTTCGGAGGAAACCGGACTTCAGTAAGTATGAAAGACATCATGAAACATGTGAATTGGCAAGAGGCAACAACGCAAATTCACTCTTTTAATCCCATTGCTGCTCTCGTTTTCCATATCAATTATTATGTAAGTGCTGTATTGAGAGTGTTGCAGGGAGAACAACTCAATGCAAGTGATAAATATAGTTTTGATTGTCCTCGAATTCAAGGCGATGAAGCAGTGGCAGGAATTGTTGGATAAGACCTGGAAAGATGCAGAAGTGTTTGCTACTTTAGTTCAGCAGCTACCGGAAAGCAAATTTGAAGATTCCTTTTCCAATGAAAAATATGGTAACTATTACACAAATATTCATGGTATTATAGAGCATACTCATTACCATTTAGGCCAGATTGTTTTCATGAAGAAATTAGTGAGAAAACAGAAACAGTAAAGCAATAAATAAGCGGAATTTCTGTTTTTATTCTGCTTCTTCACGTGGCTCTGATCATTCCCTTAAAAAAGCTAATTTTAGCCCTGTAAAATAATCTGCTTGAAACCAGGAAAACTTCCAGCCTTTATTCTGTTTTTATTTTTTTATATTAATGGTTTGTCTCAGCAAAATCCCGCTTCACTTTCTAATCTCAGAAATAAGAGAATTTCTACTAAAATAAATCCGTTCTTACTGGATAGCAACAGCATTATTCCAAACACAGTTTCGATAGCCGGAATCCCTGAAAGCAGCTACACGATTGATTATATTGATGCATCCATCGTTTGGAAATCAAGCAATCTGCCCGACAGTATTTTTATTTCTTACCGCGTTTTCCCTTACAAATTAAATTCGGTAACAAGGCGCTTTAATTACGACAGCATCCGCTTTAATTTTGCCCTGGAAAAGCCTTACATTTTGAAAAGCAACCAGTTTGAAAATAAAATAATTGATTTTGGAAACATCAATTACAATGGAAGTTTTGGCCGCGGAATTACCGTTGGAAACAACCAGGATGCGGTGGTCAGCTCTACTTTAAATCTTCAACTGAACGGATACATCGGAGATAGTTTGCAACTGACTGCTGCTATCAGTGATAATAATATTCCCATTCAGCCGGAAGGAAATACACAAAATATCCGCGACTTTGACCGCATTTTTATGCAAATAAAAAAGCATGGCTGGCAGGCAAATTTTGGTGATATTGATATACGTCAAAGCCAGAATTATTTTCTCAACTTTTCTAAAAGATTGCAGGGCAGCTCTTTTCAAACGGATAACAGGATCGGTAAAAATATCAGCAATTCCTTCTTAGCAAGTGGTGCGATTTCGAAAGGAAATTATATGAAAGATATCATCACGCCAATCGAAGGAAATCAAGGCCCATACAAGCTTTACGGCGCCAACAACGAATTATATTTTGCTGTGCTTGCCGGTACTGAAAAAGTTTATATTGACGGACAGTTGTTGTCCAGGGGCGAAGACCGCGATTACGTAATTGATTATAATACAGCTGAACTCACATTTACCGTAAAGCATTTGATTACAAAAGACACGCGCATACAAGTCGAGTTCGAGTACTCAAATCAGAATTATCTGAATTCGATGATTTATGCAAATGATGAAGTTAATATCAATAATAAACTAAAATTGAGCATTGGCGCATACACAAATGCCGATGCAAAAAATTCTTCTATCAATCAAACACTCACTACACAACAAAAACAATTTTTATCACAAATCGGAAACCATGTTGACAGTGCCACTTATCCAAACGCAACGCCCGATACTTTTTCTGTAAATAAGATTTTGTATAAAAAAATGGATACGACGATCAATGGAATCCATGATACGATTTATGTTTATTCTGTGAATCAAAAAGATACTTTATACAATCTTTCTTTTACCAATGTTGGATTGGGAAAAGGCAATTATACGGCGGTGAATGAGGGCAATGCGAATGGAAGGGTTTTTCAATTTGTAGCGCCGGCAAACGGCGTAAAACAAGGCGATTGGGAACCAGTGGTTTTATTGATACCCCCGAAAAAACATGATTTGATAACCGCTGCTGCGCAATATTTTTTCAATAAAAATGCTTCTTTAAAAGCGGAAGTGGCCATGAGTAATTATGATGTAAATACTTTTTCTGAAATTGGAAAAGAAGACGATAAAGGCATGGCGGCAAAAGTGAACTATGTAATGCAGCAAAAAATTTTTGGAAATATAAAGCCTGGAATTGTTTTACAAACCGATGTTGGGTATGAATTTGTCCAGGATAAGTTCAAACCTTTGGAAACATTGCGCAATGTCGAATTTAATCGCGACTGGAGTTTGCCTTTTGATGCGCCTCCTGCTACCGAAAATTTAGTGGATGCTTCTTTTCAACTGAAAGATTTGCAAAATAATTTTTTAAAATATCAGTTCACCAATTACAATAGAAGCGATAATTACAACGGTGTGAGAAATTCGATTGAAAATATTATGGAAATAAAAGGCTGGCATTTTAATAATCAATTTTACATAACCCATATCAACAGTGTGATTCAAACCGGCTCTTACGTGAGGCCTTCTGTTGATTTGTACAAAACATTTTCCTGGTTGAAAAATTCAAAAATTGGCGCAGGTTATTCTGCTGAAAACAATCAGCAATTGGATAAGAGCTCAGACACTTTAATGCCAATAAGTTTTGCCTTTAATACCTGGCAGGTTTATATAAAATCTTCAGAAAGAAAATTGAATAAATGGG
>JAICYZ010000069.1 GCA_025933935.1 Chitinophagaceae bacterium | reverse complement strand
GTTGATACTGCTTTATTCAAGTCATTTATTGAAAAAAATAAATCACAAATCGCATTTTTAAGGGCCAACCCACAGGCAGTATTTCTCGATTCTTTATTTAAAGTTTATTATAACGATAATCCATTGGCCCCAATTGCCGTTCCAAAAGCAGGGTATTTTGATGCATTAAACCTCGACAGGATGATGCAGATTTATAAAGAACGATTTGAAAACATGAATGAAATGCATTTCACTTTTACCGGAAGTATCAGTGAAGAACAACTGAAGCCTTTATTGCAAAAATATATTGCCAGTCTTCCTGTAAGCTCAACCAAATTCCATTATGTAGATAACAAAGTGCGGCCTGTAAAAGGAAAAGAAGAAGTGGATGTGTATAAAGGGAAAGAGCCAAAAGCACTGATACTCGCCATTTACAGCGGGGAAGTTCCATACAGCGAAGCACTCGATTTGAAAGCGCAGGCCATCAGTGAAATTTTAAATATCCGGATCATTGAAAATCTGAGAGAAAAAATCCAGGGAATTTATGGTGGTGGAATTCCTGTTCAATTTCAGAAAATTCCTTATTCTCATTACGATTTCTTTTTGCAATTGCCATGCGGGCCAGAAAAAGTAGATACGCTCATCAAAGCAGCGAATGCAGAAATAGAAAACATTATTAAAAACGGCCCTTCAAAAGAAAACTTGGAAAAAGTGAAAAAGCAATGGAAAGAGCAGCATAAAGTTGATATCAAAGAAAACGGAACGTGGCTTTCTCAATTGCAAAGCTTTTATTTCCCAGGAGATAATCCTGATTATTTTATCAATTATGATAAATATGTAGATGCTTTGACAACAAAAGACATCCAGGATGCAGCGAAATTATTATTGTCAACAAAGAATGTGGTTACAGGAATTTTGCGGCCGGAGAAGGGGGATTAAATTATTGAATTATTTTATTATTGACTTATTTGGGAATGATTTTTTCTTGATTCTTGCTACTTAAGTCTTACTACTTTCTATGAATATCGAAGATCTAAGAGATTATGTTTTATCATTAAAAAATGTAGAAGAAAGTTTTCCTTTTGGAGAAGATACGCTTGTATTTAAAACGAATAATAAAATCTTTTTACTGGTTTCTTTATCGGTTTCTCCTTTGCAGTTCAATGTGAAATGCAATCCTGAAAAAGCAATTGAATTGCGCGAAGAATATTCCTGCATTTTGCCCGGTTATCACATGAATAAAAAACATTGGAATACCGTTATTGTTGATGGAACATTGTCACAGTCGCAGTTAAAAAGTTTTATCAAAGACTCTTTTGAATTGGTGGCAAAAAAATCTGTGAATAAATAATCATTAAAAAAAGGAAAACAGAAATTAGTCTTAAAAGTTTGTTCGCTGCCACAATGAAACTGATTTTTTTGCTTTTTTATAAATAAAAAAATCAAAATCTCCGGTAAAACTTCGTTTGCTGCTTTTTAAAATATTCCCAAAAGAAAAGCAGCGTTTGCTCGGATAATCCATTCTGCATTTTTTTCATTTACTTTTGGCGCACACTTTTATTCATTCTTTAGCGGCGTATGAAACTTATCGACTGGTATATTACAAAGAAATTTATCACAACATTTTTCTTTTGCCTTATTGCGCTCACCGTATTAGTTGTTATTGTGGATCTAAGCGAAAAGACGGATGATTTTGCAAAAACCGGGCTTACAGCAAAGCAGATTATTGTCCAGTATTATTTTGGTTTTCTTCCGCGGATTGATGCCATGCTTTTCCCTCTTTTCCTTTTTATATCCGTCATTTTTTTTACTTCTAAAATGGCGAACCGCTCGGAGATTATCGCCATCCTCAGTACCGGAATCAGTTTTGCCCGTTTCCTGCGTCCCTACATGATTACAGGACTTTTGTTTACGGTATTTTTATGGTGGACCAATCAATATGTGCTTCCGCCGGCAAATGAAAAGTGGGCAAATTTTAATGCCAAATATATCGACTTCAATTATGGCGGTTATGTAAATACTTCAACCATAAGCAATAAGTATTTCAAACTTGATTCATTTTCGTATGCGGGTATCCGTTACTATGATACGACGAACAAATCGGGAAACAATTTTTTTATCCAAAGGTTTCACAACACGGACCTAGTTTATAATTTAAGAGCGCTGAGTATAACCTGGGATACGGCTACCAAAAAATGGCGTTTGAATAATGTGGTGGAAAGAAGAATCAATGGCCTTCATCAAAAAGTAACGGATACGCCGGTGTTGCAGATGAACTTCAACTTCAAGCCACGCGATTTGCAACGCGATGAATACATGAAAGATAAAATGACCACACCGGAATTAGATCAGTTTATTCAACTCGAAAAACTTCGTGGATCCGGAGATGTCAATTCGTTACTTCTCGAGAAAAATAACCGTAATGCGAACCCGGTATCTGTTTTTATTTTAACCATTATCGGCGCCTGTATCGCCTCGCGAAGGATTCGTGGGGGAAGTGGTTTTCATCTTGCAGTTGGAGTTTTAATTTGCGTTGTATATATTTTGGTTGGCCGTTTTGCTTCTGTTTTTGCATTAAAAGGAAATTTTAACCCGATTATTGCCGCGTGGCTTCCCAACTTCGCCTTTGCCATTCTTGCCTGGTATTTATACCGGAAAACCGCAAAATAAAAAGAGCGAATCACGTAGGGCAGTCAACCTGCAACCGGGAAGAATGTTCTCGCCGCGTGTTGATAATCAGTGATAACTATTTGCCTTTTGCAATATTTATTTTGTTAAACACCTGCTCTATGGTTAACTTTAACGCTGTTGAATTTCTTCAGCAACCATCAATCACAATAACAACTATTTTATACTATGGGAGTAATTAAAGACAAATTTAAGGCGAAGGCAGATATCGTTTCCGGGGAAGTAAAAGAGATTGTAAAAAATTATGGAGATCGCATTATTGGCGAAGTAAAATTATCGCAAATTTACCAGGGAATGCGCGGCATTACAGGATTGGTAACCGAAACTTCCCTTCTCGATTCGCAGGATGGCATTCGTTTTCGCGGATATTCTATTCCTGAATTAAAAGAAAAACTGCCGAAAGCAGAAGGTGGAAATGAACCTTTGCCCGAAGGATTATTTTATTTAATGCTGGTAGGAGATATGCCAACCGACGAAGATGCACAGCACATGAGCAGCGTTTGGCAGCGCAGAAGCCACGTGCCAAATTACGTATTCGACACGATTGAATCATTGCCCGAAACAACCCACCCAATGACGCAATTTGTGGTCGGAATTATGGCGCTTCAAACGGAAAGCCAGTTTGCAAAACAATATGCAGAAGGCCTCAGCAAAAAAGATTATTGGTCAGCTGTATTTGATGATGCAATGGATCTCATTGCCAGGCTGCCAAGAATTGCAGCCTATATTTATCGCAGAAAATATAAAAACGGAAAACACATTCAGCCAAATGGATTGCTGGATTGGGCCGGTAATTTTGCCCACATGCTCGGTTATGAAGACGAAAGTTTTAAAGAACTGATGCGCCTTTATATGACCATACATTCTGATCATGAAGGTGGAAATGTTTCGGCACACACTACTCATTTGGTGGGCTCAGCGTTGAGTGATCCATATCTTGCTTTTGCTGCCGGAATGAATGGGTTGGCAGGGCCTTTGCACGGACTTGCAAACCAGGAAGTGATTAAATGGATTTTTGAAATGCAGAAAGAAATCGGAAGCGATCTTCCTTCAAAAGAACAGATTGAAACTTACGTAAAGAAGACTTTGTCGGAAGGAAAAGTAGTTCCCGGATACGGTCACGCGGTTTTAAGAAGAACCGATCCACGATTTGAAGCCCAGATGGAATTTGGTAAAAAACACATGCCGGATGATAAACTAGTTCAAACTGTTTGGAATATATATGAAACTGTACCCAACATTTTAGGCTCTATTGCCAAAATCAAAAATCCCTGGCCGAATGTAGATGCCCACAGCGGCGCTTTATTGGTTCATTATGGAATGGTAGAGTACGAATTTTATACCGTTCTTTTTGGTGTTGCCCGTTCTTTGGGAGTTTTGGCCAGCCTTTGTTGGGACCGCGCTTTGGGCTATCCGTTGGAAAGGCCAAAGTCTGTTTCAAACCGTTTAGTAAAATTATGGCTGGAAGGAAAAGCAGAGATTTGGGGGGATTAGGTTAAAGGTTCAACGTTGAATGCATTTTGTCATTATATTTGCCGCCGCATGAAAGAGTTTTTGCGGCGGTTTTTTTGAAATAGAATGGGGGATTAGCTCATCTGGTAGAGCGCAAGCATGGCATGTTTGAGGTGATCGGTTCGAGTCCGATATCCTCCACCTTTTTATTAATCTGCTCATTTATTAATGCAGCAAAGCAACAAATAAGCACAATTGGTGTTTTCAAAAAAATAATTTCACAGCGCTGCTTTCCCCTTATATTTTTTCTAAAGGTCCAGTAATCCTTCAGGAAGGACCACATACAATTTTCGGTTTCTTTTATCTACTTTTTCTAAAAAATCTTCATGAATGGGAATGTAAATTTCTTTTCCATTAAGTAAAATAGTACACAATATCTGATGCGGCTGTTCTATTACCTCAATCACTTCGCCGAGTTCTTTTTTATCGTTAATAATTGTAAAGCCAAGCAAAGAAATCGGCGCGGCAGAAGCTGAAAATTTCTTAAAATCATTTTCATTCAGCCATACTTCTTTTTTTACCAGAAGCCTTGCAGATTCTTTTGAATCAATTCCATCCAGCTTGACATAAGTTTCCTTTTCATTTTTTATTTTGGTTGAAGAAATAAAATAAGGGAGAAAGCTTTCTTTTTTTTCTTCGATAAAAATAGTTTCCAGGCCCTTCAGCGATGTTTTCTTGCCAAGACTGTGTTCAAGAATGAATTGACCTTCTGTGCCATAAGTAGCTGCGAGTTTACCTATTTTAAAATATTCATTCATCTGTTTCAAATTAAAACGAAAACACCGGATTTTTTATATCATGATAAAATAAAAAAGTCCATTTCTCCTGCTCGCCTATTTTCCACCAGTTCATTCTTAATTCCATGGCTGCAGCGCCATCATAATCGTATTTAGCTTTAAACCGGTTTTTCATTTGTTGCAACTGAGGTGCGACATCGCCGCCAAAAAAAACAATTTCATCATTATCGATGATCTTAAAAACCTGGTGATAAGGAGAATGAGCGCCTGTTACTTCATAATCAATGTAACTGTCAATATCGCCATCGCCTTCTGTAAATGTTACTTTTCCGTTTTTTTCTAAAAACAAAAAGTCGTGGGTACGATAAGAAGAAGATTCCTTTTTAAAAGCAAATTCCCATTCATTTTTATTGATAAAATAAGTGGCATTGTCAAAACTGGCCGTTTGTTTATCCGGCATTCCAATACCACCGCTATGATCTTTATGAAGATGCGAAAGAAGCACTTTGGTAACGTCTGAAGCATTGATTCCATTGGCTGCCAGATTTTTGTGAATCTGCAATTGTCCGTTTTCATCTGCATGCCCAAGGCCTGTATCGCAAAGAATAATATCTTTTGAAGTAATGACAATAAACGGTTGAATTTCTACCAGGATACTTCCTTTATTTCTTTGCTGCAGGTCATCTTCACCTACCTGGAAAGGAATGAATTTTTTAGTTTGATCTACCGTAAAAGCGCCTTCACTTAATGGAATGATTTTCATTTAAACTTTTTTTTGCCACATTTAGATTCTAAACAATTCGATCGAACAGAACTGCAGTAAACAAACAAATAATGAGAACTTTTGTCGTCAGAACAACCGGCTCTAATATTCTAAGTTATTCTAACCACCCTACCTCAAAACCATTTGCCTGTCTGCATCCAGCCTGATTAATATAAAAATTAAAATGGTAAAAGTAAGCAAAGAAGAGCCTCCATAACTCATCAAAGGCAACGTAATCCCGATTACGGGAGCCAATCCGATCGTCATGCAGATATTAATGGAAACATGGAAAAAAATAATAGCGGCCACGCTATAAGCATAGACTCTGGTGAAAGTACTTCGTTGCCGCTCGGCCAAAAACACAATCCGAAGCATAAAAGCAATGTATAAAAGCACGACTAAAGTGCTTCCCCAGAAACCAAAATTTTCCCCGACTGAGGTGAAAATAAAATCAGTGTGCTGTTCCGGAACAAAATCGCCCTGGGTTTGTGTTCCTTTCAAAAATCCTTTTCCCCACAGGCCACCAGATCCAATCGCAATTTTTGATTGTTTTACATTGTAGTTTTCTTTTGCTTTTGCCGCCTTCTTCGTTTTCGCCTGTTCTAATTTATCTTCTTTACTTAATTCCAGTGTTTGACCATTTGGAACATAATCTACTCCAAAAGTGTTCATAATTCTTTCTACCTGGTATTGATGCAAAACGTGATTAAAAATGTACGGAACTGCAAATCTTTGAATACCAACACAGAGCATCCACAGACCGAGAATGACAATGAGAACCGCTTTATCTCGCTTGATCGTTCTTCTTAAAACATAAATAACAATGCCCGCAATGATGGTAAGAATCAGGGCCAAAAGATTTTTTTCCACCAATATCGTAGCTACGACGAGAACGCCAAATGAAAATCCAATAATAAGGTAAACAGGCGGAAGACCTTCGCGGTACATTGGAATTAAAAATGAAAAATAAACTAACGCCAGCCCGGTTTCATTTTGCAGAAGAGAAAAAACAGCTGGTGTTAACGCAATAGCTGCGGCTATCAATTGTGACCTGGTATTTTGAAAATTTGTTTCCGGTCTCGATAAATATTTTGCAAGGGCTAAAGCGGTAAAAATCTTACAAGTTTCTACCGGTTGGAGATTGAAAAAACCTAGCGGTATCCAGGATTTGGAGCCGTTAATATCTTTCCCCAAAACAAAAGTAGCCATCATAAGGACGATGCCAAATGCATAACTGAGATTGGCAGTAGCGGTAAAAAACTTACTATCTGTAAGTAAAATAAAAATGGCGAGAATCGCTGATATCCCAATAAAAAGTAATTGCCGCGAATAATTTTTTTTAAGCCCTGTTATATTTTGCCAAATGTCTCCGGTATTGTGATATTCAACAGAAAAAATGCAGAGTACGCCAATCGTCACAAGGATGATGTACAACCATACACTTAGCCAGTCTATTCCTTTAGATATAATCGCCTGTTCTCGCATTTAAGAGTGAAAAGTGTTTTAGTGTGAAGAATCGTTTTTGATTTTGGATTTTTTTCTGTCCGGAAGTACCGCATTTGTTGGCTGCGATTTTATTTTTTCTCTTTTTCCAGGAACTGTATCGGAGGTTTTTGTTATAGGAATAGTTTTCGATTCCATTTTTGAATTGGTGCTGTCATTTGTTTTGTTTAATTCGTCCAAGGCGTCGCTATTATCTTCATCTTCAATACCTGTAGTATCTTTGATCGATTTTATGTAGGTTTTTTCCAATAGTGCTTTTGCATTTTTGGCTTTGGCAATAGAGTCTCTTTGCCTGATCTCGGCCATTATACGCGCAGGCATAAGGTTTAGTTTTGAAATAGCTTCAATTCTTGCTACACGATCAGGCTCCGTTATCGAATCTTTTAAATATTTTTCAATCATCAGACTCGCAATTGGCGCTGACGAACTGGCGCCGAATCCGGCATTTTCACAAATAACTGCTATTGCAATCTTCGGATTTTCTCTTGGAGCGAAAGCAGCGAAAACAGCATGGTCTTTTTGTTTAATTCCTTTGTAATAGTTCTCAACTGTACCGGTTTTGCCGCAAACCACAATTCCAGGAACTTTAGCTGCGGCGCCTGTACCTCTTTCCATTACCCCCTGCATACCATCTGCTACATATGTGAAAATTGAATCAGGAATACTCAAAGGACGATGGCGCAATTTAAACGAATCAAGCAAGCCGAATTTGTCACCACCATCAATAGAATCGATCATGTGAGGAGTAATGTACCAGCCATTGTTGGCAATATAAGCCATCTCATTTGCTATCTGCAACGGGGTAGTAAGCACCTCACCCTGTCCAATACTTACCGAACGAAAAGTACAAAAATTCCAGTGCCCGTCGCCATAAATACGGTTGTAGGTTCTCGGGGTTGGTATCAGGCCAGCCCTTTCGCCAGGAATATCGATACCTAGTTTATTTCCAAGTCCGAATCCATACATGTAATGATCCCAAACGCGCAATGCGCTGTCAACAGAACCATACACAGGATTATTGATACAACGTTGCATAACATTGGCAAAATAAGTATTGTCAGATACCGTAATTGCCTGGGTAAGATTAAAAGTTCCGATATCCAAACATTTCATTGGCCGGCCGCAACCATAAAAAGCGCCCGTACAGGTAAATCTTGTAGAAGGAGCGATGACTCCTTCCTGCAATCCTATCAGTGCCTGTAGCGTTTTGAATGTAGAGCCCGGTGAATAAGTAGCGCTTACTGCCCGATTATAAAGTGGTAATCTTGGATCTAAAAACAATTGAGAAAAGTGCTTTCTTCTTTCCGCGCCGGTTAATAAATTCGGGTTAAAGGTCGGGCTGCTGACAAGCGCCAAAATTCCACCGGTTTTTGGGTCGAGCGCTACGATAGATCCTACTTTATTCTCCATCAGGTGCTCGCCCAATTTTTGCAGATCAATATCCAATGCCATGTGAAGGTTTTCGCCGGGAACAGCAGCTGTATCATACCTTCCATTTTCCAGTCTTTCGGTGAGGCGGTTCTTGTTATCACGTTTCCAATATTCAATCCCCCGTTGACCCATCAACACTTTTTCATAACTCCGTTCAAGGCCTGTTTTGCCGGCATAATCTCCCATCTGGTAACCTTCTCCTTCATGTCTTTTTAAAAAATTAGAGTCTACTTCAGATAAATATCCGAGAATATTCCCTGCAGCATCAAAAGGATAATCACGAACCGGCCTCGCCTGCAGATAAAACGCGGGAACGAACTTGTACATGCTTTCATTTAGCCTTGCAATTTTTTCTTCAGAAAGAGAAGTTTCAAAAACAGATGGGCGATAGCTACGGTTTTTAATAATGCCGGTAATGATCCTTTTTCTAAATTCCGCAGTATCTATTTTTAAAATGCGGCAAAGATCGGCGGTGTCGAGATGCATGCCATGGATCTTTGATGGCGTTACCATTAAATCATAGATAATCGTATTTCTCAATATTGCGCGGCCTTTCCGGTCAAATAGTATCCCGCGGTTTGGATATACTACCATTCTGAATCTTCCCTGCTCATTTGCCATAATGGAATATTTCTTATCAATTATCTGAAGGCTGAAAAGCCGGCTGATAATGATTAGTCCCATAAACAGGAACATGGCAATGATAATATTTTTTCTGGATTGGTTAAACACAGAGAAAGATTGACTTTTGAAGGTACCGGAGGCAAAGATTTTCAGGTGCAAAATTACGGCTAAATCGTATTTGTCCTAAATCTTTGTTTCCTGACAAACAATAATTCTATTAACAAAATTAATAGCAGACTTATTGCTGTAGAAGTTAAAGATTTTAAAAGAAAATAAAAATAACCGCCTGTTTGCAAAGCCTGCAAAAAGAAGAGGAAAGTGTGATGAATAAAAGTCAAGATCGTGACGTAAGTGAGGTATGGTGTAAATCCCATGCTTTGAATGGAAGGCTCGTAATAATTGCTTTCGGTTCCTTCCTGTGAAATAAGCACATTAATCAAAAACGGACGGATATAGGCGATGAGTACACAAGCTGCCGCATGCAGCCCGTAGGTATTTGTAAAACAATCGAGCGTAAACCCCAAAGCAAAAGCAAGCAACATTTGTGTGCGCCTTCCCATTTTAAAAGGAAGCCATAAAATAAATATGAAATAAATGTATGGCGTTACCAACCGGTGTAACGGAGGAACCTGGTTCAGAATATAAACCTGAGCCAAAATTAAAAGGCAAAAGCGGACAATATTTTTAACCAGGTTACTCATTTGCTTTTCACTTTCTTTAAAAGTTGCGCCGGTTCTTCTTTTTGAAGATTATTAATGATGTACACGTATTGTAAATTTTCAAAGTTTGCCGCCGGATTTACCCTGATTGTATAAGTGCTGCTGCTCTTATCGTTAAGAATATCTTTTACATATCCGACTAATAATCCGCGCGGAAATTTATCAGAAAAACCACTGGTAACAACTGTGTCGCCCTGGTGAATTTTTGCAAGTTTGGAAATATCCTTTAAATACAAAATGCCCGGAGTTTTGCCATCATAAGTTACAATCCCGGTTTCCCCACCTTTTTTCAACCGGGCGCTTAGGTTACTTTGCTCATGCAACAAGCTCATGACAACTGCATAATTGTTGCTGACATCCACGACCGTTCCTACTACAGAATTATTTACGTCAATTACACCCATATCAGGAGTAATGCCTTGCTGTCCACCACGGTGCAATTCCACGTAGTTGTTCAAGAGATTTACAGAATTATACACCACTTTTGCGGGCATATACAAATACTTCCTTTGCTGCTGTATTGAATCAAGCGTCAAAGTATCAATGATCATTTTATTGGCTGTATCCGGAATTTCATAATCCTGTTTCAGTTTATTATATAAGGCAGCATTGGCTTTCACCAAAGAATCGTTGGTTCTTTTTAATTGAAAATAATACTCTATACCGTTGTATTTTTTGCTGATATTTCCTGTAATCTCTCCGGCCACTCTGGAATAGGCAGCGTGATGATATTTATTGTAACTGAAGAGCATATAAAACGACAACCCCATGAGAAATAAGAAGAAAATAAAAGTAAAATAAATTCGGATAAAGAGAAGAATATTGCGCATGGTTTTCATCCCGGCTGCCTTACAATAACAGCCATTTAATAGAGATTGAAATAATTATTGCTGCAAATGTAGTATTGATTAAACGAAAAAACGGAGAACAATGGATTTTTCAGAATATTGATCTTTTATTGCAACGTGCAACCTTTTAACTTTCAACCTTCAACGTTGAAGCGATGAAGATTACCGCATTACAAACGGATAACGGTCATAATGTTTTAAAGCAAGGCCTGTGCCGCGAACGACGCTTTTTAAAGGATCATCCGCAATGTGAACCGGTAATTTAATTTTTGCTGCCAATCTTTTATCGAGACCGCGAAGCAAGGCTCCGCCGCCAGTCAGGTACAAACCTCTTCTGTAAATGTCTGAAGCCAGTTCGGGAGGAGTTGTTTCAAGTGCTTTTAAAATTCCTTCTTCTATTTTGAAAATTGATTTATCAAGTGCTTCTGCAATTTCCTGGTAGCTCACCATGATTTGTTTGGGAATTCCGGTTACCAGGTCACGCCCGTTTACCGGCATATCATCAGGTGGATTATCAATATCCTTCATTGCGGCGCCGATTTGAATTTTGATTTGTTCTGCCGTGCGTTCTCCAATTAATAAACTATGATAACGGCGCAAAGCTTCCATAATATCTGCTGTAAATTCATCACCGGCGACGCGGATCGATTGATCGCAAACAATTCCGGCCAGAGCAATAACGGTAATTCCGGTGGTGCCTCCACCGATGTCGATAATCATATTTCCAACCGGTTCTTCTACATCAATACCAATCCCCAAAGCCGCTGCCATAGGCTCATGAAGCAAATAAACCTCTTTAGCGCCAGCCTGCTCAGCGCTGTCTCTTACTGCACGTTTTTCTACTTCTGTGATGCTACTCGGAATACAGATCATCATGCGCCAGCTCGGAGGAAATAAAGGTTTTTTGGGATAAATTTTCTTGATCATCTCACGGATCATCAATTCTGCGGCATTAAAATCAGCTATCACACCGTCTTTCAACGGGCGAACGGTACGGATGCTTTCATGCGTTTTTTCATGCATCATCAATGCCTTTTTTCCGACGGCAAGTATGTTTTTGGGATTATTTCTATCCAAAGCAACAATGGAAGGTTCATTTACAACTACAACATCATTATGAATTATGAGCGTATTAGCAGTTCCAAGATCTATCGCTATTTCCTGTGTGAAAAAATTAAAAAGGCCCATCGTTTTATTTGAGGTATTGAAAATTATTTAATGCCTGCAAAGTTGTGGAAATAATTTGGAATTACAACCGAATACTATTGCTGCATTTATACGAAACGCAATTAAAAATTCAAAATTGTATAAAAGTGAAAATATTTTAATATTACTGGGTTCAGATTATAAAATTAAGAAGTAAAAGGCTTTTTTGCTTTCGGTAAAACAACAAATAATGCAAATCTTCACTTCTGGTTTTCTTGGATAATGACGATTCTGCAAACCTTCTAAATGAACAACAAAAATCTTAAACCGTAGATTTAATCCACAAACTCATATCCAATATCTCCACGAAAATACATGTTGTCGAAGCGGATTTGTTCGAGGATGGTTTTCGATAGTTCTATCGCATCTCCTAATCCCTCAGCCATTGCAGAAACTGCAAGAACCCGGCCACCATTGGTAACAATTTTATCACCTGAATTTTTTGTACCTGCATGAAATACGATTGCGCCTTCGCCTTCATCAATATGTTTTCTTGCCTCCGGATTTTCCAAATATAAAAATTCAATCGGCAATCCTTTTTCATAGATGCCAGGATAACCTCCGCTAACGGCGACGATGGTTACGGCATTATTTTTTTCAACTGTTATTTTTTGAGTATCCAGTTTTTGCTGATCCATTGCTATGAACAACTCTGCCAAATCATTTTTTAATCGAATCAAAACAACTTCTGTTTCCGGATCGCCCATGCGGCAATTGTATTCAATGACCATCGGCTCTTCATTCACTTTTATCAACCCAAAAAATATAAATCCTTTGTAGTCAATTCCTTCATTTTGCAAACCAAATATGGTTGGTTCAATAATCCGTTCTTTTACTTTTTGCATGAAATGTTCTGTTGCAAAAGGCACAGGACTTATCGCTCCCATTCCACCGGTGTTCAGTCCTTTGTCGCCTTCGCCGATTTTCTTATAATCTTTTGCCTCCGGCAAAAGCACATAGTTTTTTCCATCAGTCAGCGCGAAAACGCTTAATTCTATTCCGTCCAAAAATTCTTCAACGATTACTTTTTTGCCGGCTTCCCCAAATTTTGATTGCTGAATCATTAGTTCAAATTCTGCAAGTGCCTCTACATAATTCTGGCAGATAATTACTCCTTTTCCTGCAGCCAGTCCATCTGCTTTTAAAACGACTGGTAGTGAGTGTTTATGAATATAATCAAGACCCTCATCGAAGTTTGAAACATTAAACTCTTTATATTTCGCTGTCGGAATCTGGTATTTTTCCATAAACGTTTTTGCAAACGCCTTGCTTCCTTCCAGTTGCGCACCAGCTTTTGAAGGGCCGGTGATAATGATATTTTCTAATTCAAAATCATTTTTGAAAAAATCATAAATACCATTTACCAACGGTTCTTCAGGACCAACGATGACCATCCCGATACCTTTTGAAACACAAATGTTTTTTACCGCTTGAAAATCATTGATATCAACCGCAATATTTTCACCATATTCGGCCGTACCGCCGTTACCAGGAGCAATAAACAATTCAGAGCATAGTTCACTCTGGCTTATTTTCCACGAAAATGCATGTTCCCTTCCGCCGGAACCAAGAATAAGAATTTTCAAAATGACTTTTATTTTATGAGGATTAAAAAATGGCATTGCAAGTTATGAAACTTAGGCTTCTTGTTTTTAAAAGATGTTTTCTTATAGCCCGATTTGTAAAAAAAGAAAATTTAATTATTTCTCTTTTTACTGTGAAATATTTTATGAGAGGAAAAAAGTTTAAGTGCTTTAAAATGAAAAATGCACTTTTTTATTTCACAACTATCTTATCCTTGTTTCAGAATTCGAGGAATTATTTTTACTAATAAATTGTTTGAAAATTATTTGATTAAAAATTAAACTTACTTTTAAATTTCTTTTTACTTTACACGATTAAAATTATTTTTCAAAAATTATTTTCAACAACAAAACCAAAACAAAATGGAAGACCAGATCATTACGGCAGACGTAGCTGATATAAAAAAGGGAAAACATCCGCGAGGCCTTTATGTACTATTCTTTACTGAAATGTGGGAACGTTTTGGTTATTATTTAATGATTGGTATTTTTCTCCTTTATCTTACTGATACTACCAACAATGGCGGACGTGGACTTGATAATGTTTCCGCAATAAGCATTGTAGGAACGTATGTCGCTCTGATTTATCTCACACCTTTTATAGGCGGCCTAATAGCCGACCGTTATCTCGGTTATATAAAATCGATTTTCCTCGGCGGTGGTTTGCTGGCATTGGGTTACTTTCTGATCGCGCTAAACGGCAGTAATTTTGTAATGTATTCAGGTCTTTTTTGTGCAATCATTGGAAATGGATTTTTCAAACCCAATATAAGTACATTACTTGGAAATATTTATAACCGTCCGGATCTGAAACCGAAGAAAGATGTTGCTTATAACATATTTTACATGGGAATAAATATCGGCGCTTTTATTTGCAATTTTGTCGCGGCGCTTTTGCGTAATAATTTCTCATGGGGATGGGCATTTTCTGCCGCCGGATTTGGAATGACAGTTGGATTAGTTTGGTTTGCGTTTGGTTTGAAATATGTAAGAAAAGCCGACGTGATCAAGCCCGTTCAGAAAGGAGATATGCCGCTTTCAAAAATCGCGCTGTATGTATTTTTACCTGCGTTAATTGCCGGTGCGATTGGTTGGTTTATTCCGGGAAATATTCTCGGATCAGATTCCAACGATGCTTTTATTTTCGCGTGTATACCGATCATTATTTTTTATCTAAGCTTGTGGTATCGTGCGACAGGTTTTGATAAGAAGCGGATCAGTACGTTATTAATATTGTTTGCTGTTTCGATCGTTTTCTGGAATATTTATAATCAAAATTCCACAGCGCTTACCATTTGGGCGCAAACGTACACAAACCGGGAAGCACCTAAGTTTGTTCAATCTGCATTGAAGCCTTTTGGCTTTTTGGAAACTGTTAGCACAAAGCCGCAGGAGGTTCCGAAGGTTGACGACCAGTTTCGGCCAATTGCTGATGCAAATGGAAAAGTACAAACCCATATGGGAACTGATCTTTATTTTCAGAACCTGCAGAAAGATAAATACCCGCCTCCGGGAGAAGATCTGAAACTTATCTCTACCGAAATATACCAATCAATCAATCCATTCTGGATCATTGTTTTGACGCCACTCATCGTCGGGTTTTTCGGGTACATGAAAGCGCGTGGAAAAGAGCTTTCAACACCGAGCAAATTTGCCTGGGGTACCATCATTGCCGGACTGTCTTCGCTGGTAATGATATTTGCGTGTTTATCCACAGATATTTACCACAATAAAGTTTCGAGTTGGTGGATCTTTTCGAGTTATGGCGTGTTTACAATAAGTGAATTATTTGTCAGTCCTGTTGGTTTATCGCTCACTTCAAAAGTTGCTCCACGGCGATTAACCGCATTGATGATGGGAGGATGGTTTATTACAACCTCTTTGGGTGGAAAAGTATCTGCAATTCTAGCAGGTTTTTGGGATCAATTTGATAACAAAGCAGTTTTCTTTGCGATCAGTTTTATTGCTGCTATGATTGCAGGAATTCTCCTTTTCCCTTTAGCAAAGAGACTTAATAAAGTAGTCGTGGAAGCGTCTGAAATGGATACTTAGCTGTG
>JAICYZ010000428.1 GCA_025933935.1 Chitinophagaceae bacterium | reverse complement strand
AGGAAGGGTAGCAAAAGAAGATGCATGATCCGATACGGCGTAAGGAACCAATAATTTATCCCCATGTATGATGGAGCCGCATGAATAAACAACATTTGGGACATAACCATCTCTTTCATCTTCATTAGGAACAAGAAATGGTTCTTCCAAACGCCCAAGTTCTTTGGAAGGGTCATTGATGTCGAACAGGCTTGCGCCAAGGCAATACTTGCGCATAGCACCTACGCCGTGCGTTATCACCAGCCACCCTTTATCGGTTTCAATAGGCGAGCCGGCGTTGCCAATTTGTATAAATTCCCAGGGATATTTGGGTTGCTGCAACAAAATCGCTTCTTCCCAAACAAACAAATCATCCGAGTACATCAGGTAGTTATTGATCCCATCAATGCGTGATAGCATCGCATAACGGCCATTTATTTTTCGGGGAAATAATGCCAGGTTTTTGTTGACGGCTGCCTTACCCTGTAAAGAAGCTATTTTAAAATTTATGAAATCAGTAGTTAATATTAATTGAGGCACAATGGAACTACCATTGTAAGCTGTGTAAGTAGCAATAAAGCTAAAGGTGCCATCGTCTTCTGCAAACTCTACCCAGCGCGCGTCTTCTATTCCATTTTTCTCAACAGCAGTTACAGGAAAAATGACACGCTCTGATATCAATGAGTCTGGTGCAAAATGCAGTTCATAACTACTGCTCACCATATCGAGAATATTATCCTTTATTATTTTCTGCCTTGATGGTAATTTGATAGCGGATAATGCATTTTTTAAAACCACTTCTATTTCTTTATAGGAAAAAAAATCTTTAAGCTGGTCCAGTATGGAAGAACTCACTTTAGGTGGCAATTCCATCTGATCGAGTAATGTTCGAAAAGTCATTTTGTTATCTTTATCCTCCTGGCTAACTTCACCTTGACTTAAGAACTTACCGGGCGGCTCCAGGCTGATGATGGCGTTTTCATCCAATACTCCCCGCCTGAACACCATTGAGGATATATGACTTTCTCCCGTAGCCCTGAAACTTACAATTACTTTTTTATGTCCTGCAGCTACACCGAGCTGATCGGGATCGGCAACGATAGAAGGATTAAAAAGCGCAGCGGCTTCTATTGAATATTCCATAGTAAAAAAAGCGCCTAATAACAATTTTCTTTCTTCGGCTAAAGCCTCAAACTCTTCACGGCTAAGCAAATATTTTATTAAATTAAAATGTTTAAGAAATATCGAGCTGATGTTCTTATACCTGCTGCCAAAATCAATTAAAATATCGGTTAGCAGCGCTTCTGCTTCCGGATTTTTCAACTGTAATACCTTTTGTATGATCTGCGATGAACGTGCGTCACCTGTATTTAAAAACCTGGCAATTACTTTCTTATAATCAGGGTTAAGTCTTATGTTAGTACGGGATACTGTTAATGACATTGAATGATATTAAAGTGGACAAGGTAGGTTAATAAAAATTGTAGAATGCAACATTATTGTGCAGTTAGCAGTTTAAATTGAGAAAAATAAATGCAGTTTTTTAAATAGAACATCTGCTTCCCGAAAGATTTCACTTAAATCTAACTAATTCCGTTTAGGTATAACTATTATAGGCAGAATTAAAATAAAAAACCGTTGTATTTGTTGCTTCATATCAATTTAAAGGGAAAAGAGACTCCTTACCAGCTAAACTATCATGTTGCTGATGCAATTTTCTTTCACTCCATGTGTCCGGAAAAAAGCTTTAGGAATAGCAAAACGACTCAACTGTTTTTTTTGATTTTGCTTCTTTTAATATGGGTGTTTATATTAATCTTGTCTGTAATAATCCTTAAGCGGAAGATGGCCCTTTTGCTTCTTAATAGCAATAAATTCTTCCACAAAATATACTGTAAAAATGCTTCCCTTGCCAGGCTCGCTTTCCACGAGGATCTTTCCGCCTGAGGCATTGATTATTTTTCTGATAAGGTACAAGCCAATTCCATGGCCATCAATGTTTTCATTCAACCGGCCATACATACTGAATATCTTTTCATATT
>JAICYZ010000230.1 GCA_025933935.1 Chitinophagaceae bacterium | reverse complement strand
TCACCATTCACAATTCACCACTCACCACTCACACCCACTATCTCCTTTCTATCGATCCTGTTTTTTTATTTTTTACAATATACTTTTTTTCACCTCCGGGAAGTATTTCTTCTTTTATCAGGTAATAATCGTCATCGTAACATGTCAATTGCTTTTCCTTTTTCGATTCGGTAATGCCGCGCCAGTCTTTAATTTCAACAGGTTCCCATTTCTTTGATTTTGCAGAAACGAATGCAGCGTCAAGAATGGCGTTGACAATATATCCGTCATAAAAATTTTCTTTTGGTTGTGTGTTCGCTTCAATGGAATCAAACATATCGGTAAACATATGATTATATCCCAGTTCATTCACTTCATCTCCTACCGGAAAAAGCCAGCCTGTATTACTTTCTGCTTTTTCAGCAATATAGTCGCCTCCTTTGCCGGAGGTAAACATTTCAAAGCCGGTGCGTAAAAAATTATTGATCCAGATCGTGCCTTCAGTGCCCATTACTTCATCACGCAAGTCCATTCCGCCCCGAAACGACCAGCTCACTTCAAACTGACCAACAGCGCCGTTTTCATATCTGACCAGGCCAACCGCATTGTCTTCGGCATCAATCGGATGAAAGCGCGTATCAGCCCAGCACATTACTTCTACCGGCCTGATGTTTTTGCCAATGTAATTACGGCACAATTCCACACAATGACAACCCAAGTCGATGATGGCGCCTCCGCCTGATTTTTCTTTATCCCAAAACCATTCACTATGAGGGCCAGGATGCGTTTCCCGGCTCCTGGCCCAGATCACCTCTCCGACCGCACCGTTTTTAATGGTAGCAACAGCTTTCAGCGATTTGGGTGAATAAACAAGATCTTCCAGGTAGCCACCGGTAACTCCTGCTTTTTCTACCGCCTGCAACATTTCAAAAGCTTCTTTTGCATTTCGTCCAAGCGGCTTGGTGCACAATACGTGTTTTCCAGCTTCTGCACAAGCGAGTACGGCATCCAGGTGCATGTCGTTTGATAAACCAATCACCACTGCATCTACATCGGCACGGGATACACATTCTTTCAGATTGACTGTATAATGCGGCACTTTATAATCATCCGCAAATTTGCTGGCGTTGGAAAGCGTACGGCTGTAAACAGTTGTGATCTCATCCTTTCTGCGTTGACCTATTAATGCATCAGCATAAAAACGGGAAATAAATCCGGAACCGAGAATCGCTAATTTCATAATGATAAATGGTTTGGTGTAATAAATTATTGATTTCTTAGAATTGCTTTTTAAAAGTACATGTACGATCGTTTAATCAGCCTAAGATAACTTCTAAAATTCTGATTAAATAATTTATTTCAGAGCACTTTCAAGGCTTTCGATACAAATTATTCATTCAACTCTGCAAGCAACGATTGAATGTCAAGCGGCTTTGTAAACATATCGATCGACCCATCTTCCAAATAACTCCATTGCTCCTTTGGTCTGTCGCAATATAGTTCAACTCCGTTACCATCCGGATCATCGAGATAAAGCGCTTCTGAAACTCCATGATCGCTTGCGCCCGTAAGCGGATAATTTTCATTTCTTAACCGCTGAAAGATTACAGCGAGATCTTTTCGTGTAGGATATAAAATTGCCGTATGAAAAAGGCCAACCGAATTTTTTGGTGCAGGCGGCGCATTCTTGCTAAACCACGTATTCAGGCCGATATGGTGATGATAACCGCGGGCAGAAACAAAAGCGGCGTCATTGCCATACATCGTAGTGATTTCAAAACCGAGCAAGTCGCAATAAAACTGCAACGAACGTTCAAGGTTTGAAACTTTGAGATGAACGTGTCCGATGCGTGCCTTGATTGGTATGATATATTTCGGTTCCATAAGTTTTATGTAGTGAGAAAGTTAAGCATTTCTTCCGTAAAAATTGTTTCTTTAATTTCCTGATTTCCGTTTTGAAAAAATCTTTTTCCGGTAAAGCTATTTTCAGAAAGACGGATGAACGAAAGCGCCTCATTTTGCATTGAATAAATCATTTTATCCTCTATATTACTATCGAATGAAAATGAAAAAGCTCGTTATCTTCGTTTTACGTGCCTGCTTTATTTTGCGCGGTGCGGCTCTTACGTAAAACTTATCTCCTACATAATAAAATATAACAGGGCCTGTCCTGCCCGCAACTCTCAGGTTTTTTACGTGTGGCATAGTCTTTATTTTTTATAGCGTTATCATTCGTGGTTGCTTTTGTACTCTTTCTATTATTTCGCTCCCTCCCTGTCTTATGTCTGCATAATACCCGCTGGGGGTCATTAGCGAAGCATCTGCGTTATTTTATCGCAGATGCTTCGCTGATATTGCATCACGATGGGGTAGCAGACATTGGATAAAGCGGGAGCTAACTAAGGGGCAGCTATTTTATCCATTGCCGCTCATCTAAGTTTCATCTTGCAAAGAAGTGAGCTTCATTTATTGATAAAAATTGGAATGGAGGCAGGAAATAACGGTGATTTTTATTCGGGTAATTGCCACAATCATAGTCTTTCCTGCGACGCCATCACTTTAAACAGATTGATTATTTTTGCTGCTATCCAAAATTGACGAACCGTAGCCCTGCACACGTTGGGTTGCAAATTGAATTATTCAGAAACATCAGCGATTGAAAGAATGCTGATAAATGACGTCCAAAAAATCATCGTAACTATGGCAAGAAGGGCAAAAACAACGCCCTCTACGGGCAATATCTGCGCAATCTGTGCTTCAGGCAGGAAAAACAGGTAATACGGAATATGCCAGGCGCCTCTGCTTATACCAACTGTTAGATAAAGCTACCAATCGTTCAACTTCACTGTTTCACACCTTATTCCTGCACTTTAAAAACTGATTGCAACTCATTCTTTTCTTCATATAATTTCTCCCTCAATTTAAAATCATTGGTGCTATTCAGTTGCTTTTGTATAGCAATAAAATCTTGCGATGCATGCTTAAACTTTTCCGTTTGTTCAAATTCATTTAACCAGTCTGCAAAGTCTGCAAACTGCGGTTGCATCGCGGAGTATTTGAAATAGTTGTCGAGATAATTTGCCTCATGATTAGATTGGTCAGACTCATCAAGAGGAGTTATGACTCTGCCGAAAAATTTGTCAAATACGGATACATTGCTGCAAAAACTTTCCCACGCTTTCCCTTCCGCTTCTTTAGTTTTTCCCTTGTAATATAATACCAGCGTCCACTCAAATAAAAATTCCGTAGAGCAGGCATCCTCAGGAAAGTTTTTAATGAACCAGGTAAAGTATCGCATTGCGCCTGCATAATCCTGGAGTTGAAGGTAAAGCTGTGGAATGGCATAACGTAATCCGCGACCATCGTGATGGTAGCCACCCCAAAATCTTTTATCGGCAGCCAACGCTGATTTTAATGTTTTTATTTTTTGTCGAATCCGTTCTTCCTGTTTCGGCGTCATTGGTCAAATATCTTTATAATTCCGTCAAAAATGGTTGTGCACATATGCATTTAAAGTTTGCAGGTTTTTAACAGCAGCAGAGCCGGCAGTATTATTAAAATAAGCATAGACCGTCTTTTTTGCATTGATCCAACTCGTTATGTATTCTGCATATTTTTTTAAAAAATCATCAGTATAATCACCCTTGTATCTTGGCTCAGGACCATGAAAGCGCACGTAAATAAAATCGCCTCTTACATCGTTCATTGGCGTTGCAGATTTAGGGACGTCCTGTATCACCACGGCTGCGTCATACTCCTCAAGCAATTCATACACTTCCCGCTCATACCACGATGGGTCGCGAAATTCTACAGCAAGCTTCCAGTTGCTGTTATACGCTGCTTCGCCAAGTATTTCTAAAAGTCTTTGTAATTCATTCAGCTTTTCAATTTTTAACGACGGTGGAAACTGTACCAGCAGGCATCCCTTCTTTGCACCAATGTTTTCAACGGTTTTAATAAAATCATCAACATCTTTTCGAGAAAATTTTAAGCCCTTTACATGGGTGATCGTTTTAGAAACTTTGAATGTAAACCGGAAATCTTCCGGAACACTTGCCGCCCAGTTAACAACTGTCGAATTCCTTGGAAGCTTATAAAAAATGCTGTTTATCTCGATGCTGTTAAATAACGAGGCATAATACTGCAGCCTGCTCTTTCCCTGGAACTCCGGAGGGTACTGCGCCCTTGGAACCGGAAGATCCAGGCCGCTGGTTCCTGAATAAAATTGTTGGTTGATTGCTGACATTTGGTGGTAAAGATACAGGTGTATAAGCTGATGTACGATGAATGTGGGAAAGGATTAAAAGACTTGATACAATAATAAACTATGAGCAGCAGCCAGTAAACAAACAAATAATACTGATTTCTATTTTGAAATAAAATTACATCAGTAGTGGGCACTATGCAAGTTAAATCACGATCATTAGTTTCACATATGTTTCCAAAAATGAAATCCCAAAATTGAATAGCCGAGGTTATAATAAAATTTGTGCGATTTTGAATTTTGAACATAGGTGTTTAATTCTATTGTTTTATAGTCATTTTTCTTTGCCCAATTTTCTATAAATTCAAAAAACAGTTTACCAAGCCCTTTGGATTGATGCAAACTGTCGATAACAACGTTATCCACTTCTAATTGTTTTCCGGAATAGATCCTTACAGTTGTCCAGGCACTTGAAACACCCACCAGTTCATCGTTTAGAAAAATACCAAAGCAAGTATAGGTTTCAAATTTAAACATTTGCAATAAATATGTTTTTATTTGCTCTAATGTTAGTTTAGGATTAAGCTGCTGACCAAGAATTGCGATGCCAGGTATATCATTTTGCGTTAAGATTTTATAACCAATTTTGTGTGTCATTTACTTGAAGGTTGTTTGACTTAAGGCAGGATAAGCTAATAAGGTCGCCGGCATTTATTAAAGCTTTTTCTACTAAGGTTTGTGAAGCAGATCCGGATTGAATTGCGCTTTATGCATTATCGGCCGGCTGAAGATTATAAAATGAATTCAACTTACCAATGGTCCTCCATAGCGAAGAAGGATCTGTTCCTGAACGATCCATCCTATCAATTCAATCAGCTACCATCTATCCAAACCAAGTAATTTTTTCCCGAGAGGAGATAAAGTTGCAGTTGCATATTTTGTTTGTTCCCAATGGCGCGGATCGCCGGGGAAGGCGTATCCCTCAGGTGCAATCCTGTTTCTCCATGAATTAATTCTCCACTGGCGCAAAGCTTCGTTATCTTCTTCTGCCGGCATCATCGAAATGTATTGTGCAATGCGAACTTTATTCTTGCTGTTGTTCGCGCGGATTCCGTGTGGTTGCGAACTGTTGAAGATCAATAGATCGCCTGCTTCCATTTTAATTTTTTCCGGGGTAAAGCCGGTTGTATCGGGTTTGAAATGATCCCTGTCTTCCGGTTGTGTAAGCTTCCAGGTATCATAAGTTCTGAATAATTCAGGTATGCATTGAAAACCGCCCATTTCTTCATCCATCTGATCTGCCAAAGCTAAAACGCCCTGCACATTCTGAGGTTTTGTTTCGGGGTCATAGTCCCAATGAATGAAAGCCTTGTATTCAAAGCCGGGGCGCAATGGAAAATTTAAATTAGCGCGGTCAATAGTACACCACAATTTTTCTGTTCCCCAAATATCTGCAAAAGCGGCATGGATCTTTGACACCTGCCTGTTGTCCCAAAGCGTTTGGTGGTTATAAACTTCCACCATACCGGTGTTGGTTAGTTCTTTCATTTGCATTTCAGCCCGCGGCGGAGTGTACCATGTTTCCGGATCATTGGGATCTTTCTCCTCGAATTCCCAAAGAAAATCAGCGGTTCTTTTTACCTGTTCTTTGGGCACCGCATTTTTAATAATTACATAGCCATTGTACTTCCAGAATTTCCAGTCTTCCTCAGCAAGAACCCTCAGCTTTTCTCCGTTGCTCCGGTCACTCAATTTGATTTTACTGCTGGTGGCAGTAGAGGGGTTTCCCGGTTTTTCTTTATGCTCATTATTTGGAACCATAGTGGGCGCCATTGTTTGTTGTTTCATTTCTGACATTTTAAATGTAATAGAAAGAGGTAAAATTGATTTTTACTTTCCATGATATAAACATCCTGAATGACCTCCTTTTGCTCTCTATTGACATAGTTTACAGTAAATTTAATTAGTTAATACAAATTTCAGAGTATGAAAATCCAAAAAGAAG
>JAICYZ010000044.1 GCA_025933935.1 Chitinophagaceae bacterium | reverse complement strand
CTGTCCACACTATGTATTAATGAAATAAACGGCGCAATTAGTTTTACTTTATTTGATTGAAGATGGCCGATAAAATGCCAGCGGATATCTTTCGGAAGTTGTTCATATTTATCTACCAATTCCTGCACATAATTTTCTCCAAAATCTTTTTGTCCAAGGTTGTATAATTCTAAGATTTCTTCAACAGGTTTTGTTTTGGAAACCGCGACAAGGCTTACGTTTTTTGATCTTAATTCTCCAACTATTTTTTTATACAATTCAGCAGTAACAGCCATTTTTTTTATTTTATCCGGATTAAATAGATTGTCAGATTATCCAATCTTTTTGACGAAAACTGATAGCATTATTTCAGTAAAGAAACAAATATCGCGGATTCAGGTTTTACATTATAATCGTTCCCCTTCATTATCACATCAGCTAATCATCTAATAGCTCAACCGCTAATTGATATTTTACTTCAAAATTCCCCTGCTGATCACGATCCGCTGTACTTCACTTGTTCCTTCATATATCTGGGTTATTTTCGCATCCCGCATCATTCGTTCTACATGATATTCTTTTACATAACCATAGCCACCATGAATTTGTATCGCTTCTGAGGTAACCCACATGGCGGTTTCACTTGCAAATACTTTTGCCATGGCAGCGCTTTCTGTATAATCAGCGCCGGTATCTTTTTGCCATGCAGCACGAAAACAAAGTAGCCTGGCAGCATCAATTCTTGTCGCCATGTCAGCAATTTTAAATTGAATGATCTGGTGATTCTTTATTTCTGTTCCGAACGCCTTTCTTTCTTTTGAATAGGCAATCGCTCTTTCCATTGCTCCCGATGCAAGTCCCAGCGCCTGTGAAGCAATTCCAATCCTACCACCGGATAACGTTTTCATGGCGAACCTGAATCCAAAGCCATCTTCACCAATCCGGTTTTCTTTCGGCACTTTTACATCCGTAAATGAAATGCTGTGCGTATCGCTTCCGCGGATGCCGAGCTTATTTTCTTTAGCACCTACCTTTACACCCGGCCATTTTTTCTCAACGATAAAAACATTGATTCCACGACTTCCTTTTTCAGGATGCGTTTGAGCAATGACAAGATAAACCGAAGCAGTATTGCCGTTCGTGATCCAGTTTTTTACCCCATTAATCACATAATGATCCTCTTTTTCAATCGCAGTCGTTCTTTGGGAAGTGGCGTCGCTGCCAGCTTCGGGCTCGCTTAATAAAAATGCACCGATATACAATTCACCGTCTTTTATTCCTTGTGCCAATGGCGTTAAATATTTTTTCTTTTGTTCTTCTGTTCCAAAAGCTTCCAGGCCATAACAAACGAGGCTGTTATTTACACTCATACAAACGCTCGTGCTTGCATCTACTTTGCTGATTTCTTCCATTGCCAAAACATAGCTGATCGTATCCAATCCTGCTCCTCCATATTCGGACGGAACCATCATTCCCAAAAAACCCAGATCCGCAAGTTTCATCACTTGTTCATAAGGAAATTTCTGATGTTCATCGCGTTCTATAACTCGCGGAAGACATTCAGTGTTGGCAAAATCGCGTGCTGCCTGTCTGATCATCAATTGCTCTTCTGATAGTGTAAAATCCATAACGATATTTTAAGTGCTGCAAAAGTAAGGATAATGTGCTGATGTGATGATTTGGTGATCGGCTCACATGCTAATGGGAAAAGCAAAAAGTGAAAAGTAAAAAAAATGCGCTGGCCCTGGCCTGCGCATTTTAAGTGATTTTATTTTAAAATCTTCTATTTAAAATTCATCACAGTGGCGATGCTGTCTGCCATCTGCAAATGCATTTGTAATTTTGGCAAATACTTATTTGCGTAATTTATAACATCACTTTGATTGCCTTCGCTTATCTCGTTTTGAAAGTCTGCAATCGCAGCCTGGTGATCTTTAATTTGATTCATAATATAAACAGAATCAAACATTCTACCTGACAAGCCTCTTAAAGTATCCATGAGAGCTGTATGCATCGCATCCGCAGAATCGGTTACAGAAAAACTGAGGTTACTGCCCAAAGTTTTCAAATCGTTTTGTGCGGTCGTATGATCTGTTACCATCTGTTGACCGAAGGCGCGTATCATTGCGGTATCAGACGTAGAATCTGCAAGTCCTCCTGCCTGCACTTCTGCAGTATTACTGAGCGAAGCCTTCGAAATAAAGGACTGATCCTGCGTTGAAAGGGTTTGTGTGTTGTTGTTTTTACTCTTTTTGCAAGCAAAAAATGTGAGGCTTGCAGCAATGCTAAACAATAATACTTTTGATGTGATTTTCATACATTAAAATTTTTAAAGGGTAACGAAAAAGTTTTTAATTGATGGTAAGAGAAACAAAACTCATGCTAAAAATTAATGCGTGTTTTTAAAACCCTTAATTTCAAAATATTATTGGTTACTTTTTTTTATTCTGTTGGAAGAATTGTGAAAGCAGATGCACAAATCGAATAGAAAGTGAGTTGGAGGGGGAATGGATTTCAGCTGAAATAAAAATTATGTTATTTATTTCTTTACTGGTGTCGCTGAGAATTTTTAAAATTGGTATTTATAATACAGTGATACATCACTCTATCGCTTGTCATGAAAATAAAATGCAAGTGCAAACGCCAAAACGATTACAAACGCAATAGCAATCAGAATCACTACCAGCCTGACCTGCTTCTTCAAAGGAGGAATGCCTTGCTTTCTAAGCTCCGGTGGTTCCGGAAATTTTTCATCATCTTCCATTATATTTGTTTTTAACTTTTTAATAAATAACTATGCCAGAAAAAATGGAAGCAAAGCTTTGCGATGCTGCTTTTTGTTCCTCAAATGCATCTCTTAAATCAGGTAGATAGAATTTAATTTTCATTAAAGTAATGATTCTTATATTTAGCGTTTTTAAACAAATCATTTTTAAAACTTTACCCAGAAAATATAAAAATTACAAATGAAACCGAAGCTCTTGAAATTTACGTTTCTAATTTTATTTATTACCGGCACCATTACTTTAGCTTTTGCCTGGGGGCAGTGGGGTCATAAACACATCAGCCGTGCAGCAGTATTTGCGTTACCGGCACTCATGCAAAAATTTTTTTACAATCACATTGACTATATAACAGAAGCCGCTGTAGTGCCGGATTTAAGACGTGCGATTATTAATGATAAAAATGAAAGCAATCGTCATTTTATTGACATTGAAGATTTCAAAATACCAATCAGCGACTTTCCAAAAACAATGGAAGACGCGGACAAAAAATACGATAAAGCTTTTTTAGATAAATCAGGAATCCTGCCGTGGTATATTCAAACAATGACTTCCAAACTTACGAACGCTTTTAAAAAAAGAAATAAATCAGAAATACTTTTCGTTGCTGCTGACCTTTCTCATTACATCGCAGATGCAAACCAACCACTACATACTACATCGAATTATGATGGGCAATTAACCGGCCAAAAAGGAATTCACGCGTTGTGGGAATCGGTGTTGCCACAAATGTTTGGTGGTTCATTTGATTTTAAAACTCAACCAGCAAAATACATCGACGACATTTCTGCCGAAGCCTGGAAGATCGTTGCGCGTTCTCATTCTTTAGTAGACACGATTCTTGCTGCCGACAAGGAAGTAAGAAGCCGTTTTACCGCAGATAATATTTATAAAAAAGATAGCACCGGTAAAACTGTTATGTTTTATAATTCACCTGTTTACTCGGATCAATATGCTTCGCAATTCAACGCTGCATTGAATGGAATGATTGAAAAACAATTGCGTTTATCGATCTATGATGTGGCGTGTTTTTGGTACACTGCCTGGGTAAATGCCGGCAAGCCTGATCTGCTTTCTCTGGATGATCCGCATCTTACCAAACAAAATAAGAAAAATTATCGGCGTGAATTGAAAGCTTGGAATAAAGGAAAGCTTTTAAATCTTTCTACAGGGAAAGCTGAAGAATGATACGAAGAAATGGAAAATTGAAATAACAATTATTTGTTGCTTTGCCAGCCATTTCTACGGCGATTTAACTTCCAACTGATGTCAAATTCTTACTCGATTTGTTATTATTAAAGTTGAAAAAAATTTGCGTGATGAAAAAATTGCAAAGGTACCAAGCAATTAAAGAATCGACATTGCTTTGAGTATTAGGAAAACGATTTGTAGAATATTTCATACTACCAATATTTTTTTACCTTCGCCGCCTCAAAAAATACGCTGAATTTTATTTATTATGCTTACCTATTCTTCTTCTGTTTCAGAAAAATTATCAATTTCTGAAAAACAAGTTGTTGCTGTTTTAGAACTATTAAACGAAGGCGCTACCATACCTTTTATCGCCCGATATCGTAAAGACAAAACGGGTGCGTTGGACGAAGTACAGATCCAAAAAATCCAGGAAGAAGCAAAGTTTCAACAGGAATTTTCCGAACGAAAAACATTTATAGAAAAGACGATTACAGAGCAGGGAAAGATGACTGATTTTTTGCAGGAAAAAATAAATGCTGCAGAGACTTTAAACGAGCTGGAAGATATTTATTTACCTTACAAACCAAAACGTAAAACCAAAGCACAAACGGCTCGTGATAACGGTTTGGAGCCACTGGCATTGTTGTTATTAAAGCAGGAAAAT
The DNA here is from genome assembly GCA_025933935.1 of Chitinophagaceae bacterium. Taxonomy (GTDB): domain Bacteria; phylum Bacteroidota; class Bacteroidia; order Chitinophagales; family Chitinophagaceae; genus Ginsengibacter. The sequence goes on along the minus strand of JAICYZ010000044.1, from coordinate 14,339 downwards.
ATTGCTCCGCAAAATGAAGCCGAAGCATATATCAATGAAAAAATAACCGACGCCGATATGGCTTTGCAAGGCGCAAGAGATATCATTGCTGAGATGATAAATGAAGATGCAGAAGTGCGGGCGAAAATGAGAAAACTGTTTGAACAATCGGCAACTATTCAAAGTAAAATCCTTAGTGACAAAGAAGAGACAGGAATTAAATACAAAGATTATTTTGATTTTTCTGAACCTGTTTCTAAAATTCCTTCACACCGCACCCTGGCAATTATGCGTGGCTTTATGGAAGGCTTTTTGAAAATGAACATTTTACCAGAGGAAGAAACCGCTTTATTAAAAATAGAAGACCAATTTATAAAAGCACATAATGAAGCGGCAGAACACGTGAAGAAAGCAATCAAAGATGGATACCGGCGATTATTGCAACCGAGCCTCGAGAGTGAATTCAGAATGGCTTTAAAAACAAAAGCTGATGAGGAAGCAATCACCGTTTTTGCTGAAAACCTGCGCCAGTTGTTGCTTTCATCTCCATTGGGTAGTAAAAGAACTTTAGCAATTGACCCGGGATATCGCACCGGTTGTAAAGTAGTTGTGTTGGATGAAAAAGGTGAATTGCAAAAAACTGATTTGATTTTTGTACATGAAAAAAATTTTAAAGTAAATGAAGCCGAGCATAAAATAAGAGAGCTGATTTCCAAATATAACATTGAAGCATTTGCAATTGGCGATGGAACGGCAGGAAGAGAAACAGAGCAATTTATAAAAAGATTAAACACAGGTTTACCGGTGTTCCTGGTAAATGAAGATGGCGCTTCGATTTATTCTGCTTCCGAAATTGCAAGAGAAGAATTTCCGGATCAGGATATTACCGTTCGTGGAGCCGTAAGCATCGGCCGCAGGCTCATCGACCCATTGGCGGAGTTGGTAAAAATAGATCCAAAAAGTATTGGTGTCGGGCAGTATCAGCATGATGTAAACCAGGTGAGATTGAAAGAAAAACTGGATCAAACCGTAGTAAGTTGTGTGAATGCTGTTGGCGTAAATTTAAATACTGCGGGAAAATATTTATTGAGTTACGTAAGCGGCATTGGTCCTTCAATCGCTGAAAATATAGTGAATTACAGAAAAGAAAAAGGCCGGTTTACCAACCGGAAACAATTAAGAGAAGTGCCGCGTCTTGGCGAAAAAGCATTCGAACAATGCGCCGGTTTTTTAAGAATAAAAAATGGCGACAATCCTTTGGATGAAAGTGGTGTACATCCGGAGTCTTACAAAATCGTAGAGCAAATGGCGAATGACTCATCGATTACTTTAAAAGAAATGATTGGCAACGAAAGCATTGTCAATAAATTACCATTGCATTCTTATGTTACCGAAAATATTGGCCTTCATACCTTGCAGGATATTTTGAAAGAATTAAAGAAACCGGGTCTTGATCCGCGCCAACAGGCTCAGGCGTTTGAATTTGCAAATATTTATTCTATCGACGACGTAAAAGTTGGCATGATCGTTCCGGGACAAGTCACCAATCTTACGCGATTTGGCGCTTTTATAGATATCGGCGTGAAGCAGGATGGATTGGTTCATGTTTCTGAAATTGCTCACAAATACATTACTGATCCCGGAGAAGTTTTAAAACTGAATGATAAAGTGATGGTGAAAGTGACAGAGGTAGATTTGGCAAGAAAAAGAATTGCTTTGTCTATCAAACAAACCCAGGAATTGCCGTCTAACCGCAGGCAAAATTTCAACAAACAGGAACCAGCAACCGGCAATAGGCAATTTGTAAAAAACAATCAGCAAAATCTTTCAAAACAAACAGAAAAAGAAAGTGCAAACATGGAAGATGCCATCAGTTTATTGAGAAAGAAATTTGGGAAATAAGCAACAGATTGATCTTTAACCTACAATACAAATTGACATTATTTGTTGCTTTACTGAATTTATCAAATGATAATTTATTATTGCCGCTCTTATTTACCTTTCGAAAAACAGATTGGAATGAAATGTGTATAAGGATGGTTTCTGAGAAATAAAGCATCAGTGTTAAAATATTATCATGACATCAGAACAACAAAGGCTTCACGAAAATTTGCATAAAAAAATTCCGCTTGAGCAATGGGGCCCGTATGTAAGTGAAAGGCAATGGGGAACGGTACGCGAAGATTACAGTTATACCGGCGATGCCTGGAATTATTTTCCTTTTGAACAGTCGCATTACCGGTCTTATTTGTGGGGTGAAGATGGTATCGCAGGCATCTCCGATTACTTTCAAAATCTCTGCTTCGCGATTGCGTTGTGGAATCGTAAAGATCCGATTTTAAAAGAACGACTTTTTGGCCTTGCAAATAAACAGGGAAATCATGGAGAAGATGTGAAGGAATTGTATTATTACTTAGACAATATTCCGTCGCATTATTACATGGAATATTTATACAAATATCCGCAACAGGAATTCCCTTATGAGAAGATAAAAAATGAAAACAAGTCTAGATCAAAAAGAGAACCGGAATATGAAATCCTTGATACCGGCATTTTTGATAACAACGAATACTTTGATGTTCGTGTAACCTATGCCAAGCAAGACTCTCAAGATATTTTTATTAAAATAAATATTCACAACCGGTATTCAGAAAGCGCAGGAATTACTGTGTTGCCAACACTTTGGTTTTACAATCGTTCGAGTAATGAGAAGCTTGCAGAAAAACCGGTAATTACCTCTATTAGCAAAACCTCAGTGAAGGCGACGCATGAAAGACTAGGCAGCTATTATTTATATTTTCAACCGCCAAGAATCAGTTTGTTTACAGACAATATAACAAACACAAAAAAGGTGACCGGCAAAACAAATGCAACGCCTTTTGTAAAAGATGCATTTCATAATGCCATTATCAATAAAAAAAATATCGCACTACTCCGCAAGAGAAATTATGGGACAAAATTTGCTCCGGTTTATCATTATGATATCCCTGCCGGAGAATCAAAAACAATATATCTGCGCTTGTCTGACAAAGAAATGGACAATGCGTTCGAACCAGGATTTGAAAATATTTTTTCATTCAGAAAAACAGAGGCAGATGATTTTTACAACGGAATAATTCCGGTGAATGTTTCTGACGACAGAAAAAAAATTGCGAGGCAGGCATTAGCAGGATTGCTTTGGAACAAGCAATATTATCATTATGACGTAGAAAAATGGCTTACTACAAGTGATGGAATTACTCCTGTAAACGACGGCAAACTTTTTGGCCGTAACCACGACTGGAAACACCTGAAAAATCAGAACGTTATATCAATGCCGGATAAATGGGAATTTCCGTGGTATGCGGCGTGGGACCTGGCCTTTCATTGTATTCCGATGGCACTCATGGATGCTTGTTTTGCAAAACATCAGCTCCTGTTGATGATGCGCGAATGGTACATGAAACCGGATGGACAATTGCCCGCATATGAATGGCATTTCAGCGATGTAAATCCTCCTGTGCAGGCTTGGGCAGCATTACAAATTTACCGGATCGAAAAAACACAAAATGGTAAAGGAGACATTTCATTTTTAAAAAAAATATTTCAAAAACTGATCATCAATTTTACCTGGTGGATCAATCGTAAAGATGAAAAAGGAAATAATATTTTTCACGGCGGATTTCTAGGGCTGGATAATATTGGTTTATTCAACCGCAGTATCGAACTTCCCGGAAACCGGCGGCTGGAGCAGGCTGATGGTACCAGCTGGATGGGAATGTATGCGCTGAACATGATGGATATTGCTTTGGAAATAGCGGTAGTCGATGATACGTTTGAAGAAATGGCAACCAAGTTCTATGAACATTTTATATTAATTGCAGAGGCTCTGAATCAATATGGATTATGGAATGATGAAGACAAATTTTTTTATGACGTATTTGGACTAACTGATGCAAGCCCGATTCATTTGCGTATTCAATCAATTGTAGGCCTCACTACTTTATTTGCTGTTTCCACTATTCAAAAAAAAGTGCGTGACCTTCTGCCTGACTTTAAAAAAAGAAGCAACTGGATTGAAAAATACCGCCGCAAAAATGATCGTTTCTGGCCCAATGAAGAACGTGCTGAAGGAAATCAGATCCTGCTTTCGCTTGTACAGCAGGAACGGTTAAAAAATATCCTGCAACATTTGTTGAATGAATCAGAATTTCTCTCGCCGGGAGGTATCCGGGCATTATCAAAATTTCATGAAACGAACCATTATACCATCACTCTCGAAGATGTACAATATTCAATTCAATATGATCCGGGCGATTCCACTTCTGATCTTTTTGGCGGAAATTCCAATTGGCGTGGCCCTGTCTGGATTCCGATCAATTACCTGATCATTCAATCGATCAAAAAATATGGCGAATTTTATGGAGACGAATTTCTGGTTGAATGTCCAGCCGGCTCCGGTAATCAAATGAACCTGAAGCAGGTAGCTGATGAATTGGCACGAAGAGTGATCAGTTTATTCGAAAAGGATGCAGAAGGAAAACGAAGACTCAACGGAAAATACAATTGGTTTTACGAGCGCCCTGAAAATCAGAATCTTGTTTTGTTTTACGAATATTTTCATGGAGATGACGGCAACGGTCTTGGAGCCAGCCATCAGACAGGATGGACATCGCTTGTAGCTTGTTTGATCAATGAATTGGCAAAGCATGAATAATATTTATGTAAAAAGAAAACCGCAATATTTATTTTTTTACTGCAAATCATCAAAAAGAAATTCATTTCTTATAAAACCAATTGCCCGAAAAGTTTATTCAACGTTTCCGCAGGATTTATCGTAAAGCCTGCATGGACTTTTGAAGTTTGGATAATGGTACTTCTTGTGGCGGTCAACCAGCGAAAACGCTCAGCTAATGGGAGCCTGGCAATGGGCCCGGCATTTATCCCACCGCTGCAAATACGCTCAAATGTTTTCAGGTATTCTTCAATTTCTTCAATATCCAGCTGATCACAAAAAAGACGGATTCTTTTTTCATTGATATGATAAAGGGACTGCAAAAATTTTTGATCGCGGCAATACAAGATCACGCCCACATTCAGAAATTCCTCACGTTCCACACGAGGCACGATCCGGATAACGGCATATTCAAATAATTTTTTCTCTTGCATTTTCGGCTTCTTTTACAAAAATTTCTGAATGTGCTATTCTTGTTTCTAAAAATTCAACATACGCCTCGCGGTGTGCTTTTACAGAGTTGAACTCCTCCTCTCCTTCCAGCCATTCATCAGGAATTAAATTAACAATATCCATGATCAATTCTTTTGAAAGAATCTTTTTCAATTCCTCATTTACCCTTTCTAATTCCGAAGCCTGTGGCAGCAGCACGTGATCTTTTACCAATAAGAAAGGTTTTATCGCCTGCTCTCTCCAATTGTGCCATGAATGATGGAAGTAAAGCGAAGCGCCAAAATCTATCAGCCATAATTCTTTGTACCAGATCAGCATATTTGTATTACGGGAAGTGCGGTCAACATTCGTAAGCAGGCAATCGAGCCATACTATTTTAGAAGCGAGTTCCGGCGGTATATTTGTTACAGCCGGGTCAAAAGTGATAGAGCCGGAAAGATAATGCAGACCCAAATTCAAACCTACGCTGGCTTTTAGCAGATCCTGAATTTCTTCATCAGGCTCTGTGCGGCCAAATGCCTCGTCCAAATTTGCAAATATAATTTCAGGAACTTTTAATCCGATCGCACGCGCTATTTCTGCTCCGATCAATTCGGCAATCAGCGCTTTTTTTCCCTGTCCGGCTCCGCGAAATTTGATCACATAAAAAAAGTCATCATCGGCTTCTGCAATTGCAGGCAGCGAACCACCTTCACGCAAAGGCGTCACATATCTGATCACATTTACTGTTCTGATTTCCGGAATTTTATATGCCATAGAATTGGTGCACAATTTACAGTAAAGCAAGAAATAGTGGGAATTTGTATTAATATACTTTAAAAACCTTACTACCAAAACCATTAAAGCAAAAGGATAAGCGTTTATGATTTCCTCCAACGAAGTACTCTCAAATTGTGCAGTAGATTTATCAGATGGTATGTAATATCAAGCTCAAACCACCGGCAGGAATTCTTAATTCTTCCAGGATATTTATGGTGATTATTATGATAGGCATCCCCGATAAAAATCACGTCAATGGGAAACATATTTTTTGCTGTATTTCTCAACTTGAAATTAATGTATCCGAATTTATGGCCCCACCAGTTTACCACATTAGCCTGGAAAGCAGCCATAGTAATAGTGATTGGTAATAACAAGTACATCCACCAGGCTGTTGCAAATAAAATATAAAGAGAAATGTATGCAACAATCCAACAACTCCTTGAAATCCAGTTGTGCGCAATATTTTCAAATGCATCCCATTCTGGTAAATTTTTTTTCAAATTTTCTGCGGCAGATATTTGTGAATTATAAAATTTCTGGTAGTTATTTCTTGTCAGAAGCATTAGTTTAAAAAAGTTCGGTTCATTGTGTGGCGAATGTGGATCTTCAGGCCGGTCTGCATGAATATGATGAGTGCGGTGCATGATACCATATACGTAAGGGCTCATATACGAAGATCCGTGAATAAGAAAGCAACAAAGAAAAAAAAATTTCTCTGATCTTTTTGACATCGTTACATGGTTATGTGAAGCATACCTGTGATGAAAAAATGCCTGTAAAAAATACGAAGCATACCAGTGTATTACAAAGAAAACGGGTATTACCATAATGAATATTAATCAAGAATTTTTTTTCTTGCATTTTCCAGTTTAGCCCGAAGCTTGTTAAAAAAGATCAGTCTTTCTTTTTCATTTACCCTGCTTATTGGCGTAGATTTTTGCGCTATTACATCCATTGATCTTTTCATATACAAATTAAATCTTTCATCGGTCGTCATCATGTGGTTCAGAATGGTATGGTTTAGATAAGTATAGTATTTGTCGCCTAACTGCATCACCTGCATGTTATCTCCCAAAATAAGTTCGTTGACGAAAAGGTTATATTGTGCTCCGGAAAAATCTGTTGGTTTTTGGTTCAGATGAAGCTTTACACCGTATTCCGCCTGTAGCTGGATGTGGTTCAGCATATCAGTTAATTTATCAAAAAGACAATTGACGTCGCTGGCAGATTTGAAAACGCCGGTGGCATTATAAAATTCAATTTGCCTTACTGTACTTGTAATATTTTCTGCATTCCAGATTTCTGTGCCGGGAATACTTACGAAAGTATCAAAGAGATCTTTCCAGATTTGGTGATACTGGCTGTAGTCATCCTTGACAGAAAATTTTGCGCCTTTCCATTCATCATAAAACAATATCGATTTCATGAAAAAAAAGGACTTGAATGCGGCAATTTCCGGAATTAAAAAATAATAAAAGAAAGGGAATTCCTTGGCAAGATAAGACATGTGGCAAGGGGTGAATGTCTTCACTCTTTTTATTACCTGCAGCACGGATACAAGCCATTTGTAATAATCAAAATCTGTATTGTTGGTAAGCGTGCTGACAAAAACAAATGAATCAGAATTCAGATGAAGGAGGTTATCCAAGGAGATTTTAAAATTTTCGCAAAGTTTTTTTATTTCTTCAAGAGTGATATGTGTTTCGCCTCTTATTCTTCTGTAAGCGCTGTCGTTGCTCACGTTAAGTATATCAGCAATAGTATCTACTAAAGAAATATTTACAGGAAGCAGGCTTTTAATATGCTTAAAGAAAGTTTGTTGTGCAGTTTCCCCTTCCATAAAAAAGATTTAGTAATTTTTTGGCAGGGCACGGTCTGTTTAGTAAATATCGCAAAAAAATATTAGGAGGAGTGTTTTTTTTCGAAATATCATAATTGAAATTTGAAATCTTTTTTAAATAAATATTTTTTGCACCCGCATCAAAAACGATCGCAAAAAGCAATTAGCACCCGCCCTTCTGTGATGATACATTTGGTGTGCGATGCATTTGAATTATACCATATTATACAATGCTGTTCCCGTTCTTATTGGTTTAATTGTTATTGAATCGGTTTTCTTAATGAAAGAGAAACGCGAGGATAAGAAAAATTTTATTTCCAGCATTGCAATCGCGTTGTTGAACGTTCCATTTTCAACAATTACTAATCTTGCCGGGTTATATTTATATACGTTTATTTATCACTTCAGAATTTGTAGCATCTCACCGCATTCGTGGATCGCATGGATATTTTTAGTTTTTGCAGATGAGCTTTCTTATTACTGGTTTCATAGAATAAGTCATCAAACAAGACTTTTATGGGCTTCACATAAAGTACATCATTCATCCCAAAAATTCACGCTTACTCCCGGACTGCGCGTGCCCTGGACAGGCGGCCTTACCGGATCTTTTTTATTTTGGGCGTGGCTACCATTTTTTGGCATAATGCCATTTATGGTTTTATTTATAAAATCACTGGCTGCTTTATACCAATTCTGGCTGCATACAGAAACCATTCATCAATTGCCAAAGTGGTTTGAGGCAGTATTTAATACGCCTTCACATCATAGAGTGCATCATTCCAGCGATATCATTTACCTGGATAAAAATTATGGCGGCACGATGATCATCTATGATAGATTATTTGGCACGTATCAAAAAGAAACTTTTAACCCAAAATATGGACTTACCTCTGATATTGACTCTTCTAATCCGATTACAATTGAGTTGGACGAATGGAAAAATCTCATTACAGATTTGAAAAGATCAAAAACATGGAAAGATCGCATCCGCTATTTATTTGATTCGCCCGGCTGGACCCCAGATGAAAATTATAAAACAACCAAAAAATTGCAATTAGAATTAAAAACAATCGAGTACAAAGAGCTTATTAATGAAATGGAGAACCAGGCTTCAACTTAAAAAATATTCGTTATGAAATTAATTGAAAATAACAGGAAGAGCATAGACGATCCGGTAGTGTGTGTTATGATATTCTTTCTGATTTTAGGTCTGCTTTTATTGTTGGTATATCTCAAACAATATTTCAAATGGCAGATAGTATATGGTTATCTTTTTTTTCTTGGATGGTTTTCGTGGACCTTTCTTGAATATATGTTCCACAGATTTGTCTGGCACAGCAAAAGATCAAATAAAGGCAATTCGAAAACTGATACTTCAAATCATTTGTATCATCATCAGCATCCTTCGGAAATTAAGATGACCAGCCTAACGAGATCTTTATTGGCAATAGGTTGTTTACTTCTGGCTGTTATTTCGATATTCAAACACAATTACTTGACTATAATAACAGGTTTTATTTGCGGATTTACCTTCTATAATTTCACTCATTGGTTGTTACATCAGAAGTTCAGTGAAAGGCTTTTTCCGAAAAAAGTACGATATCATATTTATCATCATTGCCGGTATCCTGATAAATGCTTTGGTATCAGCATCTCCTGGTGGGATGATCTTTTCGGAACAGTTCCTGGTCAACAAAGCATTATTCAAGGTAAAGTCGTTGACTTTTATTTTGGAGAAAAAATGAATAAGACGAAGACGTCAATAAAAAAAGAGTTAGTCATTTTAATAATCCTCCTCTCAGGTCATTTTTATTCTCCGGCACAAGATAAAAAGTTACATTATGATGTAATAAGAAATGGAAAGGTAATAGGCTTTGTAGATGTGTCAGAAAAAACAAACGGAAATGTCGTTTTCCTGCAATTAAAATCGAATGTAAAAACAAAGTTCCTGGCTTTTCCCTACAATAGCGCTATAACAGAAAATGCAGTTTTTGAAGATGGGGTAATGATCTACTCATCTTATTATAAAAACGAAAACGGTACAGAAACTTCAGTCGAAGCAAAAAAATACAATGGATACTTTGACATCGTCGAAAATGGACATGAAAATCTTCATCATCAAAGCCCATCTGGATATAATACACTTCAGTTATATTGCGATTCTCCTGGCATAAATACGAAAGCCTATTCAAACCATTTCCAGCAATTTCTTGAGATAAAAAAAGTAGCGCCAAACAGATACAGGCTTGCCTTACCCGATGACAAGTATAATTATTTCAATTATAAAAATGGCATATGCATCAGGGTTGACATAGAGCGCAGTTTATTTACGATTCATTTTGTATTGAGAAATTGAATTTGCAAGTAAAAATATTATTGTTCATTCGAGAATTTGAAATTTTTTTTCTAACAATTTTAAATTAAAAATTATGAAATGCAGATTCTTCGAATTATGCTTTTTTCTGTTTGCTGTCTCTTCTGCAAAGAGTCAGGATGAAAACGTGTCGCAAAGATCTGTCAAAGCAGAATCCTTTGTCATCCATTTAGAAACGGATAGACAAATAAAGGTCCGTTACTTAGCGGCTATCAATGATTCGAGCCTCCAGATTGCAAACAAACGGATTCCATTTTCGAATTGGTTGATATTGAGCCCCTCGTTTAAAACCTATGGCTATCCGAATATCGAAACACTGAGTATCAGAAAATATGGAAGTGTGCGAAGCGGAATTGCGCGCGGAGCTTTGATTGGTTCAATCTCCGGCGCTCTATGCTTTTTCGCAATTGGAATTTTCAGTAGCCGATCCTTTATTCCTGGGCCAGGAGTTTTAGCATTAAGTGGGGCAATTATTGGGGCGATACCAGGGATTATTATCGGCGCAATAGTAGGTTCAAAAATGAGAACATTCAATATCCGCAAGAATAAAGAAAAATTCACCGGGATGAAAACATCCGTTCTTGAAATGTCGCTTAATAATAAGTAGTATCAGACCGCAATTTTGTCACAAGAGTTTTTATTTCTTCCAATCATTCAAAAGCCTTCTCAAAACAATGATCTCTGCTGTATGATAACTGTTGTGATCGGCTAAAACGAGGGCTTCGCGTAAAAGCGTTTGTCCATCACCCCCAGCAATACGCGTGTATAAGTTTTCACCGGCATTTTTTATTAAGTCAATGAAGCTATCACGATCTTCTTTTATCTGATGCACACATTTTTTCCATGCATCTTCTGATGACGGCACCTTTTCAGAAGGCCAATAGCCTTTTGGCCATTCGGGCGATGTATAATTTGGATTCCTTGAAAATTCCAGGATATCCCATTGCGAAATGCGGATATGTTCCGCCAATTGCCAGATATTGTACGGAAGGCCGGCCGGTGTCTCAGGCAACGATTCGTAAGAAATATTTTCCAACGCATCATCTAAAGTTGCATGTGAATTTCCCTTATTGAAAAGGTTGATAAGGTTTGAAACCAGAATATCATTTTTAGAATCTTGCATTTGCATGTTTTTTTATTTAAAAAATTATTTTTGCTTACTGTAACTTTCTATCGTTTTCTTTCGTTGCACAACTATCCTTCCAAAAATTTAAAACAAACAATCATGAAAAAATTAATGATTTCTCTTTTCATGCTGATAAGCATCAGCGCCTTTGCACAGCCCTGGCAGAATATTACCGGCGATGGAAATGTAAAAAAAGAAACACGACAGGTTTCCCGTTTTACATCTTTATCTTCTCATGGTGCGATGGATGTACATATCTCTTCCGGAAATTCAAACAGCATAGAAATTCAGGCTGATGAAAATCTTCTTCCCTATATTGAAACAACGGTCGAAGATGGTAAACTCACCATAAAGCCAAAGAAAAATGTAAATCTGAAATCCCGCTCAAAAATAATTGTGTCTGTTTCAATGACAAAGATAAATGGACTGCAATTGAGCGGAAGCGGAAATATTAACGGAGACGGAAATTTCACGTCTGACGCCAATACGAGTATAATGGTTTCAGGGTCCGGAAATATAAAATTAAATTCCGGTTCTTTTAAAGACCTTGGTTTATCAGTTTCGGGAAGTGGCAATATTGACCTGAAAAATGGAACAGCCGATAATATTCATATTGCCATAAGCGGCAGTGGTAATGTAGATTGCAGTTCTATTACCTCCAACAATGTAGAAGCAAAAATCAGTGGCAGCGGCAATGCAAGAGTGAACGCAAATAAAAGTGTTGATGCAAGTATCAGCGGCAGCGGAAATGTATTTTACAAAGGCACTGCTACAAATATCAGCAGCAAAACTTTTGGAAGCGGGAAGGTGATAAAGATATAACGCTGTTTTAAAAATTAATTCAAAAACAAAGCCGGCAGTAATCTTTATTGCCGGCCTTATTACTTTTCATTTCGGCAAAAAATATATAAGCGGATTTATGTTTATCAAAAACTCACAGTCCGGTATTTCACATAATCCTTATCATTCTGAGTGTCGGTATAAGCAATTAACGCAGAATTTTTATCAATACTTTTTATGACCGGGAAAGCTGCATTTCCTTTATCAGAAGTGATGTATTCTTTTACAGGATTGGCGCCATTCGCATCTCTTAGTTCTATCCCAATCCTTGAGGAAGAAATATCGCCTTTTGCAAAATTCTCGTTCCATACAATCGCGACATTATTATGATCGATCGACGAGATCTGGCAATGACGCGAGGCAATTCCACTCACCATTGCACGCGGAGAAAAGGTTTTTCCTTCGTTCGTTGAATTACAATAATAGACACCACCTTTTTGTCCACCGGTAAACCAGGTAAACTGGATGCCGTCTTTATTTTCTGTCATCGCAGGGCCGGTATGCGGACAACCATTTATCACCCAATTATCATCACTGATTCTTTCAGGAGTAGAAAATGTTTTCCCGTTATCTGTTGACGCAGTATGAACCATATCGCGAATGCTGTCATTAATGATGGCACGATAAAGAATATGAATATTCTTTTTGCTATCAACAAAAAGATCGGTTCTGCAACAAGGGCAACAAGGCTCGCTCACAAGCTTTTCATTCTGAAAGCCTTTGTCACCATTTGTTTCAGCGATATATAATGCAGATCCTTCTTCTGTTGTTTTTTTCCTGTTATCCAGCCACGTGATTGCTGCTTCGCCATTTGGCAGCAATGCCATATCGAAATAACGCTGGTCATAACCGGCAGTATCCTTCACTAATTTCTCTGCTTTGCTCCAGGTGTTTCCATTATCAAAAGATTTAGAATAATAGACAAAATCCGAATAAGGATTTTTAGGATTGGGATTTCCCGATGCCCATGCCGCTATAATTTCTCCCGATGGCTTAAATATAATTTTTGGCATATTTTCTCCGTGTGGGTGAATGTTTTCACTTCCGGGAATCACAATAGTTTTTCCAAAAGTTTTTCCAGCATCCTTTGAAACTGCATAACAATAAACAGCTGTGGAAGAATCAATTTTCCTGATCCAGCTCAAAACCAAATTGCCTTTATTATCCTTTGTAAGAAAAGGACAAGATCCTTCTGAAGCATCAATTTGCACTGCATTTGAGGCTATGATATTTATTTTCTTTTCCGTATTGAAACAGGATTGTAAAATAACCAAGCCGCTGATGAGTAATAAATAAATAATGTTTTTCATGATTTTATTTTAAAGAACAACAGAAATATTTCGAATTCTGCTGTTTTATTTTTGATTGAAATGATAACCGATCCCTACGGTTATCGTTGATAATTGACCCGGGCGATATGATGTGCCGTACGCACTTTTCTCCACTGTCACTGCGTAATTTCTATTGGTCACATTTATCCAGTTAATCCACGTTTCAAAACCTTTAAATTCATAGCCGGTTCTCGCATTGAAAACTGTAAAACCATTATACTTTGAAGTGTTTTGCGGATCCGTAAAATAAGAACCAAGGCTCTCGCTTTCCAGGCTGATTCTAAATCCTTTTAAACATTGGGGTTTATAACTTATTTCGGCATTCATGATATACGAAGGCGATTGCGGCATTTCGTTTCCTGAAAAAGCTTTTCCCTGCTGGATATAAGTTACATAGCGATGCTTTGCAACGGTACCGCCTATACGAAAATTAATTTCTTTTAACGGTGCATATTTCAGGTTTAACTCGATGCCTTTGTGGCTCGTAATTCCCGCATTTTCATTCACATAACTTCCATCTGCAAGCCTGGTACTTACAATTTCATTTTTGCCATCCAATTGATAAATGGAAGCTTCCACAGATGCTTTATTCTGAGCAAAGGCATACCAGCCGCCCATTTCATAATTATTATAAGACGAAGGTTTTAATGTGGGAACTTGTACACCGCGGTACAGATCGTTTATATTTGGCGGGGCAAAACCAACACTGTAGTTCACATAAATTCCGCGGTTATTTCCAAAATCATAGGTAAATCCCGCTTTCGGTGTAAAGTGATCAAAATGATTGATTGCATCCGGAGCGCCACTGTAGGCACCTGGCTGTAAATGATTGTCAAAATTATAATCCAGCCGGTCATAACGCGCTGCTACAACAATTCTCAATTTTGCAAGCGGATTATATTCAATTTGACTATATGCAG
>JAICYZ010000208.1 GCA_025933935.1 Chitinophagaceae bacterium | reverse complement strand
TCACGATTGGAGAGAATTGTTTGATAAAGAGCATAAAAATTTTGATGCCGTTTCTGTGGCTATTCCTGATCATAATCACGCAATTGTAGGCCTTAATGCTATGAAATTGCATAAGCATTTATACCTGCAAAAACCATTGACCCATGATATATATGAAGCGCGTGTGCTGACAGAAGCTGCAAAAAAATATAAAGTAGTAACCCAAATGGGAAACCAGGGAGCGTCATTTGATGGAATGAGGACCTTAAAAGAATGGTTTGATGCGGGCTTAATTGGTGATATTACCCATGTATATAATTGGACAAACCGTCCTGTTTGGCCGCAAGGTATTCCCTGGCCAGCAGATAGGCCACCTGTTCCAAAAGAATTGAATTGGGACCTTTGGTTGGGCACCGCCCCACAAACTGATTACATTGGAAACCTTGTTCCCTTTAATTGGCGCGGATGGTGGCCGTTTGGAACCGGGGCTCTTGGTGATATGGGCTGCCATATAATCGGTCCGGCTTTTAAATTGTTAGGGCTTGGCTATCCCACTGAGGTAACGTGTGACGCCAGTACGGCTTTTACCGGAGTATTTAAGGAGGCTGATGACTCCATGAGTATTCCTGCTGCCAGCAAGCTTCGTTACACATTCAAACGAAAGGATGGAAGAGATTTGAAGCTTTACTGGATGGATGGCGGTATGTTACCTGAACGTCCGGATGAGCTGGATCCGGATGTAAACCTAAATGATGCATTAGCTGGCGTTCCCCAGTTGGGTGATTATGAAGGAGGAACTTTGTTCATTGGAAAGAACGGGAAAATATCGTGTGGTTGGGGAGGACGTGATCCAAGATTGCTGCCACTTTCATTAAATAATAACATTGATGTAGCGAAGAAATACCCACGTGTTGAAGGATCAGGAAATGGCCACTGGTGGCAATGGGTGGATGCTGCTATTGCCGGGTATCATAACGATTATAAGGGAAATGCTGCACTTCCAATGCCAGGCCACGAAAAAGCTTATGTTGATTCTCCTATTGAAGATTATGCCGGGCCGCTTACAGAAACCGTATTGATGGGTAATCTTTTATTAAGAAGCTTTGGAATTCGTGTCAAAACAAAAAGGCTCGATCCGGTTTATGGTGAAGTAGAGGATATTTCAACTCCTGGCCGCTATATTTCTTATAAATGGGATGGAGCCAATATGCGGATAACTAATTTTGAACCGGCCAACCAATTTGTAAAAAGAGAGTATCGCGAAGGTTGGGGCAAATTGGAATTGTAATTAATTTTAAGCATCATCAAAAAGTGAATAATGAGGATTATTATAGAAAAGGATTATGCTTCGATGTCTGCAAAAGCGGCAGATGAAGTGATGGAGATTCTGAAACCGATTGCAGAACCGCTTTTGTGTCCTGCAACGGGAGACTCACCGAAAGGCCTTTATAAAGAAATGGTCCGCAGGATTTTAAAGAGCAAAACCGATGTTTCCGGCTGGCATTTTATCGGCCTTGATGAATGGGTTGGAATAAATGGAAGCGATGAAGGAAGCTGCAGATTTCATTTGGATAATGACTTGATGAAGCCGTTGAAGATTCAGAAGGATAATATCATTTTCTTTGATGGCAGAGCAAAAGATCTATTGGAAGAAACCAGCAAAGCCATCTTTTTTATTAAAACTTATGAAGGAATTGATTTGGTCATTTTAGGGCTGGGGATGAACGGCCATATTGGTATGAATGAGCCGGGAACAGACCCTTCTTTGCATGCTCATGTAGCGGAAATTGACCCGGTAACACAGGAGGTTGGGCAAAAATATTTTACCAATCCCCAAAAGCTTTCCGGAGGGATCACGCTGGGCATAAAAGATATTATGCAAGCAAAGCATGTAATACTTTTAATAAGCGGCCGGAAGAAAGCGGAAATTGCCCGTGACGTTTTGGAAGGTGAAATTTCAAATCAGTTACCAGCAAGTTTCCTGAGAAATCATCCCGGCTGTACTGTTTATCTTGATGAGGAAGCAGCTTCGCTTTTGGAACCTTCAACCATTGGCGAAAAACCTTCAGCATCCAACGCTGAAAGGTTCAATCGGTAAAAAGCGAAGCAAAGCTGGTCTCTTGTAAAATAAATTCTGCCTTTCCATTAGAAACAGATATTGAATGCTCTTGTTTCATAGAATCGTTTTTGTCAGTTATAAAAACTTTGAAAGACTTTATTGCCGCCGGCAATCCGGTTAAGATCACTTTTCTTGAGGCGCCATTATTTACCAAATGAATTGCATAGATATTTTTTTCTTTATCCCCCAATGCTGCTACAGAAATATCCACATCATTACCGTCGAGTTCCATGGCGTTTAATCCTTTTGGGGTAGAAGCAAATTGCTTCAAATTCCAGAATCTTTGTGTTGGATGAAGCTTAGAAGTATCTCCAAAAATTCCTCCTCCTGCAAGAGGTGAATAATCTGCCGTTAACTGCCATTGCAAAATGGCTTCTGGTTGACAAATCGATAAAAGTCTCGTGTATAAATTGATTTCATTCAGTGCATATTCCGGCTCCTGGAAAATAGCAGGATAGCCCCACGCCTGCGCATCGATGCTGCCCTCCGCTACGATTAATGGACGCTTTAATTCAGTGGCTGCATCGGCCCATTTCTGCAAAGTTTCTTTATCCCAGCCGCGCCATGAATGAAAAGAAATAGCGCCAATAAAAGGAAGCGCAGCAGGATCATTTAAAGCAGGTTTGATAAAGTCGAAAGTGGTGGCGTCCGAATTATCGCCAAGCAGCATTTTTGTTTTCAGTCCTTTTGAAACAAAATAAGCACCAAGGCCTTTTATTAACTGGTCGTGCTGCTCCCCGGTTTGCCTTACATTAATTCCAAGATCGGATTCATTAAATGAAAATAAGCTGATCTCCACGCCATATTTTTCTTTCAGATACTCAATGTAATCTGCAATGGATTTATAGATTTCATTCGTTTTGGTAGAATCTAACGGATTTCCCCAAACGCCGTTTGAATCAGGGCCGTATTTCGGTGTCCCAACTACTGCCCATGCAGGTGCAGACCATGCAGAAAGAATTACCGGAATTCTCATTTTATATAGCCTTTGTGCCATTTCCATTGATTTCTGCACATGCGGATTGAGTTTTCCTGCATCGGCGGCAGCAATTGGATCTTCATTTAATTCGGGTTGCCAAAGTTGCCACGGCATTTCCACCCGTGAAAATCGCACGTCGAGATTCTTTAAACAATAGTCAATTACCTGTGGATCGGTTTTCGGATTTTGCAGGCGGAAATTACCGCCAAATCCGATAAATGGTCTTCCTGTTTTGGCAGTATTTAAAGTGAGATGAACGGGCGACTTATCGATCGTTCCGGATACATTTATTGTAAAAGATTTTTCTACAGAATCGCCGGTTTTCATATCACCGGTTTCGATGGGAATAAAGACCTGTAATCCTTTGCTCTCTTTATTTTTATAGTCTTTAATCATAACAGAAACAGGTTCAGAAAAAGTAATTTTTAGCTGCTGTTTTTGAGAAATAAAGTCCACTGTTTTTGCAGGCTTTTCAAAATATTTCAAAGCATTTCCCGATAATTTTATCGGCTTTGAATTATCAACCTTTGCGCTTCCATTCGGGTAATCATGTTCATCCACCAAAAGAGTAAAATAAATTCCCTGAACCGCTTCATTTGCTCTTGAACTTACTTTAATTTTCACGTTTGCACTGCTCTTTCCAACTGCTTCGACAGTTTCTTTAAAATAAAGGCTGTCAATATTGGTAGTAACGATTTGCTGATTTCCTTCACGGATGAAATGAGGCCGCTGCCTTTCCTTACCGGTAACCCGAATAGTAGAATCTTTTTTTACAACCATTAAGTTGCTTTCTATTTTCATTAGCTGGCCGTCTATTCTTATTCCCGCAATATTTCCCCACGGCTGGAGAACCGGCTGAGCAAATGAATAATTTGCAAAAAAACAGAACGTGCTAATGAGCAGTAATTTTAAAAAAAAGTTGTTTTTTGAATACATCAATCAAAGAATTTATAATTGAAGGAAGTAAGAATCGCTGTTATTTGTGTCTTTGCTGCAAACCGCATAGCTTTTATTGCAAAACGAATCACCAATCAATGTTGACTATCAAAACTATTTGAATTTATAACATTAAACCAATGCTTTCTTATCTTTTAATTATAGTTTTTTATTTTATCAACGAAAATAGATAAGATGAATACCAATGAAACCAATATTTTATATAATTTTAGTTTGGCTATCTTATTAATACTTTATTTACATCAGCATTAATACTTTCCTTACATGAATGGTGAAATTAATTGCAAATTACTGAGGGAAATAACTCCGCTTACTCAAAGTGATTGCTTTTCTGTCTTTTCGCGTACCAAAACCGAATTTGATTTTCCACTGCATTTTCATGATGAAATAGAATTGAATTTTATAAAAAATGCAGCCGGGGCAAAAAGAGTCATTGGCGATCACGTAGAAGAGATCCAGGATATCGAATTGGTTCTTGTTGGTTCAAACCTGCAGCATGGCTGGTTCAGCAATAAATGCAAAGACAAAGAGATCCAGGAAATTACCATCCAGTTTCACCGCGACCTTTTTGATGAAAAATTTTTGCAGCGCAATCAATTGAACTTTATAAAAACACTTTTTCAAACGGCATCAAGAGGCGTGTTATTTTCCACGGAAACGGCAATTTTCATCATGCCGCGTATCATTGGTCTTACAAAAAAACATGGCTTCGATTCGGTGCTTGAATTAATGTCTATTCTCCACGACCTTTCTATTTCAAGAAATTTCCGGACGCTTTCAGACGCTTCTTTCAACAAAGAAATTGTTTCTT
Source organism: Chitinophagaceae bacterium (assembly GCA_025933935.1). Classification (GTDB taxonomy): domain Bacteria; phylum Bacteroidota; class Bacteroidia; order Chitinophagales; family Chitinophagaceae; genus Ginsengibacter. The sequence goes on along the minus strand of JAICYZ010000208.1, from coordinate 1,957 downwards.
TCAACAGCAGGAGAATTGAAAAGATCATGGAGCACATCAATAATAATTTCGGACAAAATATTACTTTGAGCGATGCTGCAAAAATTGCCGGAATGACAGAAGTTTCTCTCAGCCGGTTTTTCAAATTAAGAACCGGGAAAACTTTTGTAGACACATTAAATGATATCCGGCTTGGCCATGCTTCACGCATGCTAATTGAAACGACGGACAGTATTAATGAAATTGCGTACAAATGTGGTTTCAACAATATGTCTAATTTCAACCGCATTTTCAAAAAGAAAAAAGACAGCACGCCAAAAGAATTTCGGAAATCATATACTTCCGTTGGCGTCAGAACTTTTGTCTGAAATATTTGTTCACTTTATCCTCAGGTGTTATGCAATCAATTAAAAAAGCGATCTGTTTCCTGGCAATTCTATTCTCAATAAACACGCTTTATGCGCAAAAGAAAGTATCCATTTCTATTGAAAATTCATTTCCCACAGCGAGCACCAAAAGCTTTTACAGCGCCGGTGATTCTTTAATTCAATATGTTGGAAGAATACAAAATACAAATCCTTCATTACCGCGCTTCTGGATGCCCGGAGTTTATATAAAAGCAAAATTTGAAGGAAAGACTTTTTCATTTTTTCTAAATGATGAAGTGATTTATGGCAACGTTCACAACTACCTAGAAATCATTATTGACAATAAATCTTTTCGTTTGCAAACAAAATATGCGAATAATGAATTTATTTTAAACGGATTAAAAAATGGTGTACACGCGATTACGATTTGCAAAGACACAGAATCAGGAAATGGTTATTTGGAATTTGCAGGAATTGTTTGCAAAAAATTATTAACCCTTCCTTCAAAACCAAAATTAAAAATGGAATTTATCGGCAATTCCATCACCTGTGGCTTTGGCGCTGATGCTTCTAAAATCGCATGTGGCAAAGGCGAGTGGTACGATCAGCATAATGCGTACATGAGTTACGGCCCGCTTACCGCACGTGCTTTAAACGCGCAATGGCTCATCAGCGCGGTTTCGGGAATCGGCATGATCCATAGTTGTTGCAACATGAAAATTCTGATGCCGCAGGTTTTTGATAAAATAAACATGGCTGGCGATTCCATCGCCTGGAATTTCAATGAATATATTCCGGATATTGTTACCATTTGTCTTGGTCAAAATGATGGCATCCAGGATTCAACTGCTTTTTGCACTGCTTATGTCGATTTTGTAAAAACCGTAAGAAGCAAATATGCCGATGTAAAAATTATTTTATTGACCAGTCCGATGGCAGATGCAAAATTAAGAGCGGTATTAAAAAATTATCTTGCCTCAATCGTTGATTATTTTCATAAAAACGGAGATACTAAACTGTATGATTATGTGTATCAAAAAAGTTACAATGGCGGCTGCCTTGCCCATCCTGATTTAAAAGAACAAAAGGAAATTTCAGATTTGTTGCTTGCTTATATTAAAGAGAATATAAGAAGTAATCACCCAGAATAACGGTTACATACAACGCAATTCGCGAACATTTTTGCGAAACAGCAAAGAAACAAATAATACCATTTCTTCTTTTCCTTAAAGCAGAACATCCAATAAATCGATTTATCATTTTTTGTTTTACAATAAAATGACACCAATAAAAATTGCTTTTTTCATTCCCGAAAGATTATTATTATATTTACTTCTATATTCTTCTTCTCTCCGGCAATATTCTATCGAAGATTTGGCTTAACTACTGAATTTCACAGTTTCTATTTATCACCGTTCAATAAATATTTATGAACCGGCAACTCGTTGCAAATACCAAAACGCTTTATAAAGGCGCGTTCACTTTTTTATTTCTTCTGTCAGTTAGTACTGTAAAAAGCCAGTCAGCGTTTGAAAACGTCTTGCCTTTTATAAATAACTATCTGCCTAAAACGTATGAGGGAGGAAATCAGAACTGGAGTGTAATCCAGG
>JAICYZ010000271.1 GCA_025933935.1 Chitinophagaceae bacterium | reverse complement strand
CTTTTTTGTTTTAGAGCCAACCAAGAGAAATGTTTCACTAAAAGAACAAATAACCGGAATTTTGTTTTTAGCTTTTGTAGCCAAACAAATCTTTTATTCTTTTGCTGTAAGTAATTTATTTTATCACGGCACTCACGCTTCCTTATAAAGTGAAAATGTTACTGCTCCAATGTAGCATTCATCGAAATATCAATATTTGAGCTTAGCGACTTGGAAATCGGGCAGTTTTCCTTTGCATTTTTAGCACATTCGTCAAATTTTTCTTTGCTGATCCCTGGTACTTTTGCTGCTACGGTAAGATGCGATTTTGAAATCGCACCATCCCCAAAAGTAATGTCACATTTGGTTTCAATCTTATCGGCAGTAAATCCGGCTTCATTCAAAACGAAACTTAATTTCATTGAAAAGCAACCTGCATGTGCTGCCGCTACTAACTCTTCGGGATTTGTACCATCTTTTGCTTCTCCGAATCTTGTAGCGAAAGTAAAAGGTGCATTATTTAATGCCTTTGTTTCAGTAGTTAATGTTCCTTTGCCTTCTTTGCCGGTTCCCTGCCATTCGGCGTTTGCATACTTACTCATTTTTTTAAGTTTTAATGATTATGAATAGATTTTGAATTAGATTTAGATGGTTTAGAATTTCTTAGAATGTTAGATAAAACACGGCCTTCCACGTCGAACCTGCAATGTTTAAGCTTATGGTTTTGTTTGTATAATGTTCTCTATTTTTTCCAAAACATCCGGCGTCAGTTTTTCCATCACTTCTATTGCTTTCAGATTATCGGTCAATTGTTCTTTTTTCGTAGCGCCAAGAATGGCCGTAGTGACATGGGGGTTTTTAATGCACCAGGCTATTGAAAGAGATGCCATTGAAACACCAAGTCCTTTTGCGACTTCTGCCAGTTCCTTTACTTTTTTTAGTTTATCATCAGTCATTACTTTATCTTTCAACCAACCCATTTCCTCTAATGCCAAACGCGAATTTTCAGGAATTCCGTTGTTGTATTTTCCGGTTAATAATCCTGATGCCAATGGACTCCAGATAGTGGTTCCTAGACCTACAAAATCATAGATAGGAAGAAATTCTTTTTCTACTTTATACCTTTCAAACAAATTGTATTGTGGTTGTTCCATTGTTGGTCCAATGAGATGATATAAGCTGGCCACGCGGTGCGCTTCCATGATCTCTACGCCGCTCCATTCGCTTGTACCCCAATACAGGATTTTCCCTTGCTGAATTAAAGTATTCATAGCCCAAACCGTTTCTTCTATCGGCGTCGTTCTATCTGCACGATGGCAAAAATATAAATCGAGATAGTCTACCTGCAATCTTTGCAAAGCAGCATTACACGCTTCCATCACATGTTTACGGCTCAGGCCTTTTTGATTAGGCTTGTTATCCTTGCCATATAAGCCAAAAAACACTTTAGAAGAAACAGTAAACGAAGTTCTATCCCAGTTTTTCATTTTCAAAACGCGCCCCATCATTTTTTCACTTTCGCCGCCGGCATAAGCTTCTGAATTATCAAAAAAATTGATGCCGTTATCGTACGCAATTCCCATCAGTTCATCAGCCGTTTTATCCGCAATTTGTTTTTGAAAACTTACCCAACTGCCAAAACTGAGAATGCTTAATTGCAAACCTGATTTACCCAAACGCCTGTATTCCATGACCAATATTTTTTTTGTTGAAGGTATGAAGAAGAATTTACGAGTTTAGTAATTATTGGATGATTACGTGTCCATCGTTGACTACTTTTACTGTGGAAATTCTGATGAACCTACTCTTACAATTCCCCTGCCATTAATGAGATGCCAATTGGAAAAGTCCTGCGGAGCATCCAATCCATCACCGTTTAGAATCTCAGTAGGAGTGCGGATTCGAACCGGTTTGTCTGTGTAAAACTCCTGGCCGACACGTCGGCGATCCCAATATAATTCATTGCAGTACAGTGTGTCGCCTTTTTTATTCATTACAACGACGCTGTCTTTTAAAAAAACCTTGCTTTCTGTTTCCAGATATTTTGCGTAATGCGCATCCAATGTACTCTCTATGCGCAAACTATCGTCAAAAAAATCAGCATGAATGGTTTTGGTAAATTCAATGTAAGGAACGGCCTCCTGGTGCCGTAGCATCAAAGGAGCGGTGATCCGTGATTTCGTTTGGTCGCCAATAGAATATAGAATTTTTACGTCTTTTGCTACTTCAACGCCGGTTCGTTTTGCAGTAATTTTATTAATATCTTCTAAAGAATTTTCGCACGATAAAATAAAAAAGCAGCTGGTTATTAAAGCTGCTTTTATAAAATTAAATCGGTTGAAATTCAAATACTTCATTAGAAAAAATATTAAACGAAGGTACAATGAATTACTTCTACTGGTATTTCTGACGAAGAAACCAAATATCGCTCAACGAAAAGCCGAGACTAACTTTGTAAAGGCTTTCGGTAATATTATTTTGATTATTTCCACGATTGCCATACTCAAATGTAAAATTCATAATACTGTACTGATGGTCGTAGAAGCTGTGTTTTAACTTCATGGGAAACGCACCACCAACGCTGATTGTGTAAACAGGCAACGAATGATCAGCAGCTATATAATCCTGTCCAAAAGAGAATCCGGCGCGATATTTTACATAGTTAAAATATCCTGTAGAGCCGACAGAAGCTGGTAAATATTGTAGACCGACGCGGCCAATCCAGCTGTTTTGTACCAAATCTTTCTGTCCGAAAAAACGATAATTATTCCATTTTGTTGTTTCGTAATCTGCGCCAATCGTTAAATGATCTCCGGAATAAGCAATTCCTGCACCGAAAGTAGCTGGTAATTGCACTTTCCCCTTTTGTCCGATCACCTGCGATACGGTATCGATAGGTACCGGAGCGCCCGTACTGCTGTTGTAAGTAAAAGTTTCAACGATGTCATCTTTAGAAGCATGGTATTGTTTCTGAAGGTTTCCATAAGCGCCGAAGGTGAGATAACCATTTTTTAATTTTGCGGCATATTGAATCCCGGCATTTAAAAATACACCACCAAAGCGGGTTTGAGTGCCGTAATGTGCTTTATAATAATCTACAGTATCGTTACTGAAAAGCAAACGCGTATCATAATCTTTCGATCCAAAAAGATAGCCGGTATTAATGCCAATGCTGAAATTTTTAATTTTTAAAGCTGTACCGATAAAAGCCTCATCTACTCCGCCATTTCCCTCGTACAAAGTAGCAGTAGTATCAATAGAACCGTGATTTGCATTCTGTATCTTGTAACTGATATTGCTTACCTGTCTCAGGCCAAACGCCATTCCCCAGGAGGTTTTATTTTTTTGAGCTTTTTTATTTCCTCTTAACAATGGAAAACCAAATTGGAGATAGGGAACAATCGCATTATTTGCTTTATAATTCCCTATAGGATTCGCGCTTTTTAATTCTCGTCCGTCATATTCTATTCCAATATCCAGCGTAGAGTAAATCAGGTCGCTGTATGTTGCCGGATTCACCGTATTAATAGACGTAGGATCAGAAATTGCTGCTGAAATGCCACCCATTGCACGATTGGCTATATTTGAAGGAGGAACAATATTTCCGACACCGTAGCGCGAATAGGGTGAATTATCCTGTGCAAAGCAAAACAGCGGTAATGCGGCAAGTAATAAGCAGGTAAGTCTAATTTTTGATGTCGTCATTATATTTGCTGATTGCATATAGTCCTTTAAGAATCAAATAGGGGTCGGCAAATATCTTATTTTTAAGGTGCTGCACAAAATTGCCCGTATCTCCGCCGGTTAAAAGCACGTTAAAGTTGTTAAATTTTTCTTTATATGCATCGATGATTCCATCTATTTCGGCAGCCATTCCGAGCAAAACGCCGCTTAAAATATTCGTTTCTGTATCGTATCCGATCAAAGGAAAATTCCAATCTACTTTCACTAACGGAAGCTTCGCGGTATAATGATTTAAAGCTTTAAAACGCATTTCCATTCCGGGAGAAATGCTGCCTCCGTTGAAACTGTTGTATTTATTAATGAAATTATAAGTAATACACGAGCCGAGCGCAATCACCAGGTTATTTTGTCCTTTATAAAAAAAAACAGCAAATGCAGCAAGCGCCAACCGGTCAGCGCCGATCGTTTCCGGCCTGGCAACGGGCGTGGTAAATGGTAATTTGGTAGATGAATCGAGTTTTACAAAAGAGGATCTTTCTGCCAATATTTTTTCGATTTCAGGAGAATGATCAATAACAGAAGAAAGTATGGTTGATTGAGGCTTGTATTTGTCGATCAGTTCGCTGATCGTTTCGGGCTGATCATTTTTTAAAGGAATTACTTCTGTTAAACGGTCAATCGTAAAAACACCGCATTTAAGAAGTGTGTTTCCAAAATCAAAACAAAGAGTTGTTGTACTCAAATTTTTTATGGTTTTATTGGTGCAAATAAAGATAAATATTCTGAAACTTGACAACGGACCCGACTAATATCGTTCACTCAACACTTTATTCGCTGCGAGCACCAAAAACAAGTAATCTGTGGTTCCTCCTCCTAAAACATATTCTCCCTGTTGCCACAGATACGGAAATGCAAGCAATTCAGGAAAGTCCGGCCGGATTAATGCTGTGCCCGATGCGCGGAAAAATGCCAAAATGTTTATCGATATAATACGATTTGCCAAAAAGAATGGACGGCAATAATTCAAAATTGAAACCTACTTTTCCAATCCAGTCATCCGGCAAAGCGCTATCTAAATCAACAACAATTTTAAAAGATTTTCCGGCAGGAACCACATTGATGGTATAACCAAATTTTAAATCAGGATAGATGACGGGATTAAATCCTTTGCGGTCAATTTCCTCATTCGGATATTCCATATGAACACTGATCGCTCCGGTTTTTTTATCCACGATCCGTTTTCCAACTTTCGGTATCGGCTGCCACTGACCAGGTGTTGGATTCAGACGGATATCGCCATTAGTTGCAACACGTTTACCGTTTTGTATGATGCCGACTCCACCCTGATGGCCTTCCGGATAAAAATCCCAGGCAAGCATTACATTCACGCCCTGGTATTCGAGATACTCTTTATCATTCAGATGCATCTGTTGTTTGGGAGTTTGAGCAAATAATTGT
>JAICYZ010000302.1 GCA_025933935.1 Chitinophagaceae bacterium | reverse complement strand
ATTGACAGATTGGGACGCAAAATTTTAATGCTCATTGGTTCCGTTGGCTACATCATTTCCCTCGTATCCGTTGCTGCTGCTTTTTATATGAATCATGTTGGTGGAATGATTGTTCCGCTGTTGCTTTTTTTATTTATTGCCTCTCATGCGATCGGCCAGGGAGCAGTGATTTGGGTGTTGATTTCGGAAGTTTTTCCAAATAGTGTCCGTGCTTATGGGCAATCGCTTGGTGCCTCTACTCATTGGATCATGGCGGCAATTATTACTACGTTGTTTCCGATACTGGCGGTAAAAATCGGACCGGCGCCAATCTTTGCTTTTTTTGCTTTTATGATGGTGCTTCAGCTTTTGTGGGTTATATTCATCATGCCGGAAACAAAAGGCAAATCGCTTGAAGAATTAGAAGCTAAACTGATAAAAAATAACACTCCTGGAAAATACAACATCTCATAAGGTCATTTGTTTCGGAGAAGTGCTTTGGGATATTCTCCCCTCGGCCTCGGTTCCTGGCGGGGCTCCGATGAACGTTACTTACCATCTTCATAAACTTCTAAAAAATCCTGCATTAATCACCAGGATCGGAGATGATGAAAAAGGGAAAGAGCTTACGGAAATTTTTTCTTCAAAAGGCGTTTGCAATGATTTCTTTCAATGGGACCATGAGTATGAAACCGGAAAAGTTTATGCAAACATGAATGACCATCATGAAGTAGTTTATGATATTGTAAAACCGGTTGCGTGGGATTTTATATCATGGAACGCTTCTCTTCAGCAGGCGGTTTCTGAATCGGAATATTTTATTTTTGGAAGCCTTGCCTCCAGAAATGATGTAAGCAGAAACACACTATTTCAACTGTTGGAATCAGCAAATAAAAAAGTACTGGATATCAATTTGAGGACTCCTCATTTTAACCAGAAAATTACAGAAGAATTGATTTCAAAAGCAGATTTTTTGAAACTAAACCTGGCCGAACTTGAATTAATATCTTCCTGGTATTTTATGGATAAGGATTTGAAAGACCGTGCAAAAGCTTTGATGAATAAATTCCATCTTACGAAAATGGTCGTTACTTTAGGTGCTGAAGGAGCGATATTATTTTGGGAAGGACAACAATATCAGCATAACGGTTATAAAGTAAACGTAAAAGATACTATTGGCAGCGGCGATGCTTTTTTAGCAGGATTTATTTCCAAATGGATGGAAAATTCATCCCCGCAAACCGCATTACAATTTGCAAGTGGTTTAGGGGCATTCATTGCCGGAAAAACCGGTGGCTGTCCCGATTATGACATCTCAGAAGTAAATGATTTTATCGCGCAAAAGAAGCCTGAGAATTGATCGATAAATTGTATGTGTTTATGATCAAAATATTTTTTAGAAAAATCAACCGTATGAAATTTTTAATTCCATTTCTTCTATTGTGTGGTTTTGCAACAGCTCAGAAAACCAGTCATCAATTTTATACGGAAACTTACAGGCCGCAAATCCATTTTTCACCCAAACAACATTGGATGAATGACCCGAATGGAATGGTTTTTTACCAAAGTGTTTACCATTTGTTTTTTCAATATTATCCGGATGGTACAGTGTGGGGGCCGATGCATTGGGGCCATGCTACCAGCAAAGATTTGATTCATTGGCACCAGGACCCCATCGCTCTATATCCGGATAGCCTGGGATATATTTTTTCCGGAAGTGCGGTAATTGATAAAACCAATACTTCCGGGTTCGGTAAAAATGGAAAAATTCCTATCGTTGCCATCTTTACCAATCATGACCCGGTTGGAGAAAAGGAGGGAAGAAATAATTATCAAAATCAAAGTATTGCCTTTAGTCTTGATGATGGTAAAACGTGGGTGAAATACAAAGGAAATCCGGTTTTAAAAAATCCCGGAATAAAGGATTTCAGGGATCCTAAAGTGCATTGGTATCCGCCCGCTAAAAAATGGATTATGGCATTGGCCACTTTAGACAGAATTACTTTTTATTCTTCTAAAAATCTTAAAAGCTGGACAAAAGAAAGTGAATTTGGACTTCATGCCGGCGCACATGGTGGTGTTTGGGAATGCCCTGATATTTTTCCATTGAAATACAATGGAAAAACAATTTGGGTATTAATAGTGAGTATTAACCCCGGTGGCCCCAACGGTGGCTCTGCCACACAATATTTTACAGGAACATTTAATGGAAAAACATTTACTCCTTTTGATACTGATACAAAATGGATTGATTATGGCCCTGATGATTATGCAGGAGTCACGTGGTCCAACACCGGAGAACGCAAAATATTCCTGGGTTGGATGAGCAATTGGCAATATGCAACCGTTGTGCCCACAAAAATGTGGAGAAGCGCCATGACCGTACCTCGCGATTTAGGTTTGGAAAAAATTGGTGGCAAATATTATGTCACTTCCAAACCTGTAAAAGAATTAAACGAATTGAATGTATCGGATATGAAACTGCAAAGTTTGAAGGCCGGTCATTTTGATCTGACTTCAAAAACAGGCCAACTTTCTTTACCTGCCCGAATCAAATTTTCTTCTGAAAGAATTGAAGATTTTTCGATCACACTGTCCAATTCAAATCATGAAAAACTGATTATCGGTTATGATGAAGAAACAAATAATTATTATATAGATCGTAGTTCAAGTGGCAAGACTGCTTTTGAAAAAGACTTTTCAGCAAAACTTACAGCGAAAAGACTATCTGATTTGCGGAAGATGGACATGATACTGATTATAGACAAGGCATCGATTGAAATGTTTGCTGATAAAGGCCTTACCAACATGACGGCTATATTTTTTCCGAACCGGACATATTCAAATATCCTCTTTGATTCAGAAAATTTTGAAATAAAAGAGTTGCAATTCGACAAAATGAAAAGTATCTGGAAGAGAAATCAAAATGATTAAAAGTGATAAACACCAAATTGAATTATTTGTTTGCTTGTTGCAACAGCTTTTCAACGCCGATAGAATTTCTAACCATTTTCCTAAACCGAAAACTTAAAAAAACTGCTGAAAAAGTAAGCCCGGTAATAAATCCCATCCATATACCGGCAGCGCCCATTTTATAATAAAAAGCCAGCAGGCAACCAACCGGAATCCCAATCGCCCAATAAGCAATGGCGATAAAAACTGTCGGAATTTTTACATCTTTTATTCCACGCAATAAACCAGCACTGATAGCTTGCGTGCTGTCAGATATTTGAAACAAAGCCGCAAATAAAAGTAAATATGCTGCCATAGAAACCACTTCCGTATTATCATTAAAAACATAAGGCAATTGAAAACGGAATATTATAAAAACTGCGGCGCAAAACGTTCCATAAATCAAAGCCATGATGATAGTGCTTTTTCCAATCGCATTAATTAACCCCCAGTCATTGCGGCCAAAAGTATTACTCGCGCGGATAGAACCGGCCTGTGACAATCCCATCGAAACCATAAAAGTGAGTGAAGCGATACTCAAGGCAATCTGGTGCGCCGCCTGCTCTACAGCGCCAATGGTTCCTATCAAAATCCCTGAAACCGCGAAAGCGCCGGCTTCCATCGTAATTTGAAAACTGCTTGGAATTCCAATGTCCAACAATTCTTTTATGGTCTTCCATTTTAATTTCCACACGATACTTCTCACCGCTACATATCTTCTGAAAGTACGATGATATAAAATGATTAATGCAAGAACAATGAATATTAATATCCGTGTGATTAGCGTTCCCCATCCCGCTCCTACCAGTTCCATTCTTGGAAATCCCCAGTTGCCATAAATCAAAAGCCAGTTTAAAAAAACATTGATAGGAATCGCAGAAAGCGAAAGAATCATCGCCGTTTTGGTATGTTCAAGCCCGTCTGTAAATTGTTTCATAGCGAGAAACAACAACATCGGAATTACAGACCAACCCATGATTTGCAAATAAGGTAATGCAAGCTGCGCAACGGTTGGGTCCTGGTCGAGATGAAATAAAATATTTTTGCTCAATTCTATCACCAGTGAAATAATCACTGCCGAAATTGCACAAACCCAAAAGCCGTTGTATAAATAATGGCTTACTAATTTCTTATCTCTTCTTCCATTCGCCATTGATACCATTTGTGAAACAGAAATCGTAATTCCGATTCCAAAAACGTAAGGAATATTAATCACGCTCATTACCAAAGCCGCTGCAGCAAGCTGTTTGTAGCTTACAGCGCCTACCATCGCCGTATCAATAATGCCCAGCGACATTTGAGCCACTTCTCCCAGGATAATGGGAAAAGCAAGTTTCAATGTTTTTTTTGCCTGGATGCGCAGCATGAGTTGTCTAAAAAATTTTTGAAAAAAAGGGCGGCGAAGATAAGAATTTTGAAGGCAGCGTCTGACAGCAAAATTCTGATATGCAGATGAAAATTCAGAAAGTAATGATTTTTATTCAACATAACTTAAATTTGCAACCTTAAATTTAAAATCAAAAACAAAATAATTATGGACACAGTAAGAGTTGCAATAAATGGTTTTGGCAGAATCGGCCGTTTGGTATTCAGGCAGATTTATAATATGGAAGGGAT
>JAICYZ010000414.1 GCA_025933935.1 Chitinophagaceae bacterium | reverse complement strand
TCGTCATTAAAATTTCTATCTCCATAACCGCCGGTTGTGATCTCCGGCTTAAACTTTTTATTCATTTCCTGCTGGTTATATTCTAATGCAGGATTCAACAAGCTCCACGCCCAGGCCTTTTTTGAAGCAGCAAGGCAGCTATCTGAAAGGCCAGGAAGTTGTTGGACATATTGACTTAAAATACGTGCTGCCTGAGCAGTAACTGCTGCAAAATCCAATGTTGCCGCCGTTCCTTTTTGCACTACATATCTCGGTAATTGTGTAACCCCTGGCATCAGCATTCCATCAAAAGCGGCATTGGTGCATTTATTGTAAACGCCACCATCATTGGCATCCTGCATCGTAAGCATCCATCTGAGATTGTAAATAATTTCATTCAAAATATCGGGAACTGCATCATTGCTTTCTGGGATATTGGTGTTTAATTGTTTAAAATAATCCGGAAAATCTTCATAAGCGGATAACAAAGTGCCCATCGTAATTCCTGAATTCACGATGTATTTATTATAATCGCCTGCATCGTACCAGCCACCGGGAGTGGAAATAATGGTTCCGGCAGGGCGCCGTTTTGTTGCAGCGGAAGGATGAATGTAAACTGCTGTATCCGGATGACCTGCAGAGCGATGCCATTTGGCTGCATATTTTTCTTCCAAAGGCATCGAAACTCTTTGATAATAATATCCTTTGAGCACAGCACGGCCAACATTTTTATTCACAGAATCATTGATTTCAAAAACATAAGAAGTGCCTACGCCCGGAATGGCAACTACAAAGCTTCCTTTACCATCAAAGGAAGAAAAAACAGCGATTCTTGTTTTCGTGGATGAATAAGCAGATTGTTTTTCTTCACTTAGTTTTCCTTTGAAAACCGTATCTCTTAAATTGGTAGTAGCGATATAAAAATCATCGCCGGAAAATTCTCCGGTAACCACTGCCACTTTAGGAGCATTTGGATAAAATCCAACCTGGTTTAATTTTATCCGGTCTGTTACTGTTTGTGAAAACGAGAAGTAAGGAAGAAACAGAAGGATGGCTGTGATATACTTAAGATAAACTCTAAACTTTATTTGCATTGTACGTTTGTTTTTGAAATTTAAAAAAGCTTTTGAAATAAATCCATTCATTTTTGCTTAAAAAAGGAATTGAAGTTCGGGTAATATTAATTACTTCATTCACTATAATATTTTTTTCAATTAAATTCACCATTTAAAAAAGTATTTATGCGAAATAAGAAGTTTCAATTTCTGCTTATTAGCCTTTTTATTTCTGTTGCAGCTTTATCACAGGGAAAGTTTGACGGCATTGAATCGAATATGGGAAATATTTTCAAACTTTCAGATGCAAGATCGCGTTCTATCAGTCCTGAAAACTTTACAGGCGCAAAAGGCGAGGGAGGAATGGCTACAGAGGGAACCGGCAGAAATCCGTCAAGAGATTTAGGCAAAGGATGGAAAGTGAGTCCCAGCGTGGTTATTAAAGCCCATACCACATTTACAGTAGCAGAAATCGATGGGCCGGGTTCTATTCAACATATCTGGATGACACCAACCGGTGTGTGGCGCAATTCCATCATTCGTTTTTACTGGGATGGAGAAACTTCCCCTTCTGTTGAAGCGCCGGTCGGCGATTTCTTTTGTATGGGCTGGAATCAATATGCGCCTTTGCAGTCGCTTGCTGTATGTGTGAATCCCGGCAGCGCTTTTAATTGCTACTGGCCAATGCCGTTTCATAAAAAATGCCGGATAACGATGGAAAATATCGATGACAAAGACATGGTTTTGTATTACCAGGTTGATTATATTTTGACTAACGTTCCGTCAGATGCTGCTTATTTTCATGCACAGTTTCGGAGAGTAAACCCAGTGCCTTATAAACAGGTTTATACTCTGCTTGACGGAGTCAAGGGTCGCGGACAATATGTAGGAACCTACATGGCCATTGGCGTACATAATAATGGCTGGTGGGGTGAAGGAGAAATTAAGTTTTTCATAGATGGCGATAAAGAATACCCAACCATCAATGGCACCGGAACGGAAGATTATTTTTGCGGCTCGTACGATTTTGATACCAGGAAGAAAAATGCTTCCGGAGTCGAGGAGAGTAATTATACCGAATTCTGCACCCCTTATTCAGGACTTTGCCAGGTCATACGCGGTGACGGACATTATAATGTTTCGCAGCGTTTTGGACTGTATCGGTGGCATATAACTGACCCGATCCGTTTTGAAAAAGACCTTAAAGTTACCATACAAGACCTTGGCTGGCGAAGCGATGGACGTTATCTTCCGTTGCAGGATGATATTGCTACTAC
>JAICYZ010000431.1 GCA_025933935.1 Chitinophagaceae bacterium | reverse complement strand
ATCTTTTTTTGAAACGAATTGAATTTTATTGAAAAAACTACCCGAACAATTCGCCTTGTGTAGTAATAACAGGTGAATCGGTAAATTGAAAACGCTTAACGGTCTTATAATTTCCGTTCGGACGAAAGCTATTGCTTTTCCGTTCAACCGGCCTTTTTTGTAATGTAAATGCATCTGCAATAAAACTTGCTGCAAAGTGCGCTTGATTATATTCCAACCAAGCTTTTTCATATTGCCACGGAATTAATTTTGTCGCTATGCTTATATAAAAATCATTCAGAAAATGCGCTTTATTTTCTTTATCAAGGGTAAGTAACGGCTGAGCAGACTTTAATTGTGTTACTAGATTTCGTACCTGCAGTTGTGACTCGATATTTATAAATATAGTATGGCTCGGAAAACTTCCATAATCTTTTAATTTCACAAGAAATGGCTTATAGCTATTACTGATATTTTTTAAATGGTTCAAAAGCCGTTCTTCTATCATTTCACGTTGAATAAATTTTACCATTAATATCTGCCCAGTTGAATGAAAGAAGGATGTTTTATATTTTTCAGAAAAGTCCTTTTTTACAGAATTGATCTTATCACATGTATCTTGATTTGGCTTTAATACTATTAAGTATTCGTTATAGCTGAAATCCAGCGTGTTCAAAAAAACTGACTTTTTCATAGTGCCTCTTTTGTTAACTTCTTTAGTGTAAAAATACTAACAATTTTAGTAATTTATAAAATTATATTTTCTCACAAAAAAATGAAAAAAAACGGCTGAATGAATTAGGCAACCCGGCAATGAAATGTGACTGAGCCAAACTTAAAAATCAGATTTTGATTGCGAATAAAACCGCTGGAACTCAATAAGGTATTGATTTAGGCCACGTAAAATAAAAAGCATATTTCATCGTTCTTACAAAGAATCACAACCTTACCCCCTAAAATGAATTTTATTTACGCAGGCAAAAAGTGTAAAAAAATAATAGCAGTATTATTTTTTACACTTTTTTTGCTCTCACTTAACAAAGGCGCTTTTGCCCAAATCCTCAACGATCAGGAAGATCTCCAGATTGACCCTAATACTTTAAAAAATGCATCTCCGTCCGATTTGATGAATCTTTTAAAAGATTTTAACCAGCAAAACAAAAAGGCTGGCGAAGACATTCATAAGACTTCAGATGTAGATCTATCAAACAAAAATATTATCATAAAAGACAGCACCCAGAAAGACAATATTAAAAGCAGTTTGTACGGACCTGAATCGGTTTATGGAAGCAATATTTTTCAAAGCAGCCAGATACTCCAGCTTTCACAGCTTTCTACTCCCCCGGCTGACTACCCGATTGGCGTCGGCGATCATATTGTTGTTTCACTTTGGGGAGGAGCCGATTTTGAACAAGATTATATTGTCGGCCGTGATGGTACCATTTTCCCACAGGGCTTGGGAAAAATAACGGTTCAGGGATTGACTTTTGAAAATGCAAAATCGGTCATTTATAACCGTTTCAAAAAGGTAATTCCAAATTCTACCCGCGTTTCTGTTACGCTTGGCCAGCCACGCTCTATCGTTGTACAAGTATCAGGGAATGTCGGAAATCCGGGGCCGGTCGTAGTTTCAGCATTTACCAACGCTTTAAATATTGTGGCAATGGCAGGTGGCGTTACACAATATGGCAACATGCGCAATATCCTCATCTCGAGAAACGGAAGAATTATCGACTCAATAGATGTATATAAATATTTGAGCACCGGCGATTTTGGAAAACATCTTTACCTGGAAAATAACGATTTTGTGATTGTGCCTTTTTATGATAAAAAAGTACTTGCAAGCGGCGAGTTTAAAAGGCCCATGTATTACCAGCTAAAGGACGGTGAAGGAGTTTTATCCCTGTTGAAATTTACCGGGGGCTTCACTTCTGATGCTTATGCTTCCGGTGGAATGATTATCAGGAATGTCAATGAGAAGCAAACGATT
>JAICYZ010000275.1 GCA_025933935.1 Chitinophagaceae bacterium | reverse complement strand
CTTCCACAATTCTTTGTTTTTCGTGCAAGAAAACAATTGAAAAAATTGAACGTTCAGCGGCGGAGAACTATTTTAATAACAACCTGATTGGAAAAAACTTTGTTGTAAGTCTAGCAACAGATAGTACAACCGATCTTACTTCTCAATATGCAGGTTACACCTTTGTGCTTTTGAAAACCGATTATTATCACGGGCCGTTGCAGGCAACAAAAGGAGCAAACAAATATATGGGAACGTGGAGTTGCAACGAAGATTACAGTAAACTCACCATTACTTTGCCCGATTCCGTTCCGGAATTCAAGTTCCTGACACGCAACTGGAGATTTACGAAGAAAGATGTACCAACTCTGAAGCTTGCACCCTGGGGAAGTACGGCGCCGGTGGTACTTTACATGACCAGGCAGTAAATTTTATATAGTTATAAAAACGGTAACACCTTCCGGCTTTTGTGGCGCGGAAGGTGTTGTTGCTTTATTAAGCAATTTTCTTTATTTTATATTAAATGCCTGCTTTACTGCTCCGAGATCATGCAGATTTACATCTTTGTGAAGTGCCAAAGCCGCTGCATCAATCAAAATTACTTTTGCAGAAATTGTTTGTGTAGGAGCGCTGATCGGATCACCTGAAAGTGCGCTGATATCAATGCCAACGTAGCCGGGTGAATGAATAGCGCCGTAAGCGATGCCGTCGAATACTTCAGGAAGCGCTTCATAATAATCGGTGCCCTCAAAGGACAAATAAACCAATATTGCTCCATTCTGATAAATGTTGTTATCAATTTCAGGAATATTCAATTGCGCGGTAAAACTTTGCCCATTATTGTTCGTGCTCCAGTTTGAAGGAGCAATGGTATATACTGCTGAGAATGCCTGGTTTACCTGTTGCGTAACGTCTTTCTTGCATGAAGAAAAGATAAGAAGAGAAAGTGCTGAAAATAAAATTAATTTTTTCATAAACATGGGTTTTAAAATTTAAACGAAATATTTATAGCAAGGATAAGACAAATATTATTCCCATTAGTTTAAATTAACTTTTATAACAAAACGGAATTATTCGCGACTGAGAATCACAAATCAACCTTATTTAGAACAATCACCGGCATTCGAAAACGTGTAAAATTTTCTACTCGCAAGTTTCATAAAAAAATTTTGAAGGCTATTTAGGTTTTAAACTATTTTATAGTTTGCCAGTTAAGGCTTGACCTTAAAACATTTAAAAAGATATTCCGATTCAAATAATGTCCGGTAGGAAAAGAAGAACTCATTAAATTTTCGTTGCATTTTTGTTTTGCTCAAAAACGAGAAGGTCGTGTATTTGCGGTTCTTTATCTGTAAAAATTAAACCTGATGAAAAAGTTATTTTTATTATTTATCGGAGCGTCTTTTTTTGTGGCGTGTAACAATCCAACTTCTCATTCAAATACTGACGTGAACAAGGATTCTGTTCAGACCATAAGTCATGATTCTACGATTACAAAGCCTGCAACTACCGATACTTCCGATAAAAGTATGGGAAAGGATAGCACGAATCCGAACAAGTAATTGATTAACTGGTTGGAAGGAGTTTAGAAAAGTTTAAAGGGTTTAGAAGCCTAACTGGCAATAGGAATTTGGTTTATTTGTTTGTTTGCTAGTTGGTCGTTTTATTAAAATCCATGATAAAAGTGGTTCCATTATTCAAATCACTTTCTACATGCATGCTTGCTTTATGAGATTGAAAAATTCCATAAGCAGCAGATAATCCAAGTCCCAGTCCATTTTTTTTCATAGTGAAAAATGGCTCAAATATTTTAGATAAATGTTCCTTTGGAATTCCTTTGCCGTTGTCTTTGATAAACACCCGGTATTTGTCGCGGGCTTCATTTACCACAACGCATAATTCTCCTTTATCTTTTTCCATTGCCTCGATCGCGTTCACAAGAATATTGGAAAAAGCAATTTGTAATTTTGATTTATCGGCAAAAATATAGAGTGGTGAAGGAATATAAATTCTTTTAAGCGTAATGTTTTGCAATTTTATCCGGTCTCCAGCAACTGATAAACTTTCATCAACCACATCCTGTAGCGAATGCTTTTCGAAAACCAGATCCAGAGTTTTGGTAGATTCAAGCAGATCTGTGATCATTTGGTTAATGCGGATGCTGTTTCGTTGAATGATACTGATAAGTCCTTTTTGAGTTACATCCGCTTCATTCATTATTTCGAGATTTTCTGCAGAAAGCTGAATGTTATTCAACGGATTTCTGATTTCATGAGCCAAAATCCTTACCAGTCTTTCATTTGCAGCGAGCCTGGCGGATTGCAGATTTATTTGTTCCGCTTTTTTAATGTTGGTAATATCATGAATAATTCCATGAAATAAATGCTCGCCGGATGAATTTGATTCCGATAAAACCGACAGGATACAAACTCTTTTTTCTTTTTGCTTACTTTCTATTTCTATTTCAACTTCAAATACATTGTTATTTCTATCCAGGATCGATTTTATATTTTCGCGCGGTGCCGCGTCGGGAATAAAATCATATAAACTCATTTTCTCCAATTCACAGGAGTTGTATTCAAACAGATTGCAGGCAGCGTGATTTACTTCTTTAAAAATTAAATTATTATCGGCTATAAATAAAGCATCTTTTGAACCGGAAAAAAGATTGCGGTATTTATTTTCGCTTTCTTTAATCGCTTTTAATGAAGCGGCTCTGTCAAGTGAATAACGGATGCATCGTTCTAATTTCTCACTGTTCAGTTCCGATTTTATTACATAATCTGTTGCACCATTTTTCATTGCTTCAATGTCGATCGCCTTATTGCCTTTCCCCGTAAGTAGAATAACAGGCGGGTCAGACTGCTGGTGAGTGGCTTCTTTCAGCAGATCAAGACCGGTATTATTTCCTAATTTGTAGTCAACGAAATAAATATCATGCGCAGCGGATTTTAATTCCTTTACTGCCGAAGCGTAGTTGTTGCACCAGCCGGTTATAAACCTGGTGCCGCTGATTTCCTTTAGGTAGTCGGAAATAATAAAGTAGTCGTCTTCATCATCATCAATAATCAGAATTTTAATTTGTCGTTGCGTGAGCATATTGAAACAGAATGTAATTATTGAAGGAACCGCCGCAAAATTAATACAAAAACACTTCCTTTGTTTTGAATTCCTTTTGCATAAAAAATTCCATTATGGAGTTTAATTATTTTATTACAAAGGGCAAGACCTATTCCGTTGCCGGGGTAAGATTGCCCGTTAAGCCGGACAAAAGGTTTTAAAATATCCGCAGCTTCCTTCTCACTAAAACCAATTCCATTGTCTTCAAATTTAATTTCATCATACACATTTTCAGGAGGTAAGTTAAATGTTACCTTTTCTTCTTCGTTTAATAAACCGGCGGAAATGGTAATTTCCGGGGACTGACCTCCGGGTTGAAATTTTATTGCGTTGTCAATTATATTTTTAAACACCATTTTCAACTGCCGGCGGTTGCCATAAATTTCAGGCAAGGCAGATACATGCATCGCTGTTCGATTTATTTTCCATTGTACAGACGCCTCTTCTAAAACATCATCGAGAATTTGATTTAAATCACATTTTTCAAAGTCACTTCCTGCTTCGATTTCTGATAATTTTGATAAATCATCGATCAAAGACTGCATAGACAAAACATTTTTTTCAATTCTTGCAATACAGGATCGTGCATCTTCATTAAGATATTCTCCTGCGAGGTGGACAAGTCGTTCAGTAAAAGTGCTTAATTTTCTTAAAGGAGCTTTGAGATCATGAGAAGCCAGATAAATAAATTCGTCTTTTTCTTTCTTACACGAATCCAAATCATCAGTTTTTTGCCGCAGTTCTTTTTCCAATTCGATAATTCTTTGCTCTGATGGCCGGTTTTCTGTACTCATTTATATATATTTGTGATCCTCACTATCCTAATGATTAATGAATGATAAAAGTAAAGGTTTTAATTATTGATGACGAAGAAGATTTTTGCATGATCATGAAAAGCTATTTTGAAAGAAAAGGCATGGAAGTTTTTCTTGCCTTCAATTTGTCAGATGGCTTAAATTCAATTAAAGAAAAAATTCCGGATATACTGTTCCTTGATAACAATCTGCCCGACGGCGAAGGCTGGGACAAAACAATGGATATTTTAAAAGAAAATCCTTCCTTAAAAATAAATCTCATCAGTGCATATAAAGAAAAGACAAATGAATATGATACCTTTTCAAATGTATCTGTATGGGAAAAGCCTATTTCGATCAGAAAGCTCGAAGCCGCATTTGCACAGTGATAAACAGATTGCATTTATATGCTCACCTTTGCTTCATAAAAAGAAAGCATTCCTCTAATCATAGATTTAAGCTCGGTAAAACTGGAAGGTTTCACCAGATATTCGCATGCACCTAATTGCAAACAAATATTTTTAAATCCTTCCGCATTTGCGGTGCTCCAGATAATTTTTGGAATGTTTTTTACTCTCTGATCCTGCTGAATTGATTTTAAAATTTCAGCGCCATTTAAATGAGGCATGTTGTAATCCAGAATCATTAATCCCGGAAGATCTTCGCTGCTTGCATTTTGGAGAAATGATACGATCTTTTCACCATCATTAATAAAGGTGACGTTCAATGAAGGATCGATAGATAAGAAAATTTCTTCCAGAATTTCCTGGTCGTCAATATCATCTTCTCCAATCAATATCCGCTTGTCTGGCAACTTATTTTCTTTCATAGGGGTACAATCTTTAATTAAAGATATTTATTCCATCGGATTTAGCTACGCATTATAAAAGTTTATTTTCGATACTTAGGTATGCGTTTTTACTGCTCTTATTTTTTAAAAGATAGATAGTATATTTGATTGAAAAAATAAATTTCTCCTAAAATATTACTATGAAGAAGACAGCGAATGGCTCATTAAAAACCAACTCTGTATTTCCCGATCTTGACACTCCCGTTACTGTTGTAACAAAAGGCTCAAATAAGAACAAATTAAATACCGATATACCGGTAAATGAAAAAATTAGGCCAAAAAGAAATGGGAAT
>JAICYZ010000375.1 GCA_025933935.1 Chitinophagaceae bacterium | reverse complement strand
TTGGAATTTTAATAACAGATCATAATGTAAATGAAACACTTTCTATTTGCGACCGAGCTTATCTTTTGATTGAAGGAAGAATTTTTATAGAAGGTACTGCAGAAGAATTAGCAAAAGACGAACAAGTGCGCAGGTTGTATCTCGGAAGAAATTTCGAATTGAAAAGAAAAGATTATTTACATACGGATGTTTTTAAGTGATCTGAATTATGTCAATTATTGAATTATTACATTATTGTTCTAAAGTTCCTGATTAATCTAAACCCATCTAAACCATTCTTAACTATTATAAACAAACCAGCAACCGAATTAAAATTTGAAACTCCTCAGCCCAGTCATATCACGATTAGCCAGGATGCGCTTGTGGGGCCTTGAAAACTGGATCACTTTTCCGGTTTCTGCACAGAGGAATGTTTTGCAACATTTGGTGACGCAGGCACAGTACACTGAGTTTGGAAGAAAATATAAATTTTCGAGGCTCTTTACGGTAAAGGATTTTAAAGAAAGAATTCCCATTCACGAATACAATGATCTGAAGCCTTACATCAATCGCATGATGGCCGGTGAACAAAACATTTTGTGGAATACGCCGATCAATTGGTTTGCAAAAAGTAGCGGCACTACTTCTGATAAAAGTAAATTCATTCCCATCAGTGAAGAGAGTTTGAAAGACATTCATTTTAAAGGATCAAAAGACGTGCTGACGAATTATTATAAAAATTTTCCGGACAGTGATTTGCTTACCGGAAAAAGCCTGGTTGTAGGCGGCAGCCACCAGGTTTCAAGCCTTGATGAAGACATTCAGTATGGCGATTTGAGTGCGGTTTTGATGCAGAACACACCGTTTTGGGGACATTGGATTCGTACACCAGAACTGAGCATTGCGCTGCTCGATGAATGGGAAAGTAAAATTGAAAGACTTGCACAAAATACGATTCATGAAAATGTGACTTCGCTGGCCGGCGTGCCCACCTGGACGATTATTTTGATCAAAAGAATCCTGGATATTTCGGGTAAAAAAACTTTGAAAGAAGTGTGGCCAAATCTGGAGTTGTATATGCACGGAGGAGTTTCTTTTACACCTTATCGTGAGCAAATAAAAAAGCTGATTGGGGCACCGATCAATTACCTGGAAATGTATAATGCCAGCGAAGGGTTTTTTGCTGCCCAAAATATGCCGGATGATGAAGGATTACTTCTTTATACCGATCATGGCATTTTTTACGAGTTTTTGCCAGTAGAAGAATATGGAAAAGGCAATGCAAAAACAATTGGGCTGAAAGAAGTGGAACTTCACAAAAATTATGCGCCGGTGATCAGCACCAATGGCGGCCTTTGGAGATATTTATTGGGCGACACTATTCAATTTACTTCGTTACGTCCATACAAAATAAAAGTAAGTGGAAGACTAAAGCATTATATGAATGCTTTCGGTGAAGAAGTGATCGTGGACAACGCAGATAAAGCCATTGCCATCGCATCATCTAAAACAAATTCTATTGTGAAAGATTACACTGCTGCTCCCGTTTTTTTTAGTGAAAAGAATAACGGCGCTCATGAGTGGCTGATTGAATTTGAAACGCGGCCCAAAGATTTGAATTTATTCACCTTTGAACTCGATGAAGCGTTAAAATCGGTAAACAGCGATTATGAAGCAAAGCGTTATAAAAATATAGCACTTCGATTGCCTATCGTTCATTCGTTGGAAAAAAACACCTTTAATAAATGGCTGAAAAGTAAAGGAAAATTAGGCGGCCAACATAAAGTGCCGAGACTTAGTAATGAAAGAAAAATGATTGACGAGATCTTGCTGATGAAAGAGTAAATTAAAAATCAGAAAAACAGTTTTTTGTTTGCTTACTGCTTCTTGCCTTTCATACTTTTTTTGTTATCAGAACTGATAAATACATTTTTTTTGCATATCTCTTTTAATTTTCAATTTTAAATAAACACACAATGAAGAAACTACTTCCTGTTCTGGTTTTTATTTTCACGCTAAATCTTCAACTATCTGCACAAAAAAAGCAAGGTGACAATGATGAAAAATCACCGAATAACAAAATGGTGATTGTCGATTCCTCTGTTACTACAAAGAATACCATCACCATAAAAGGACAAAGCATTCCATATACCGCAAAAGCAGGCACGCTGCCGGTTTGGGACGAAAACGGAAAACCCGTCGCTTCTGTTTTTTATACTTATTATGAAAGAAGTGATGTAAAAGATCGTGCTGCACGGCCGCTGGTTATTTCGTTTAATGGCGGTCCCGGTACGCCTTCAGTATGGATGGAAATTGGCTATACCGGCCCCCGCATTTTGGATATTGATGATGAAGGTTACCCGGTAGAGCCTTATGGCTTGCATGATAATCCAAATTCAATTTTAGATGTTGCTGATATTGTTTATGTCGATCCTGTCAATACCGGTTTTTCAAGAAAAGTAAATAATGACATTCCTGATTCAAAATTTTATGGTGTAAATGAAGACATTAAATATCTCGCAGAATGGATTAATACATTTGTAACACGCAACAACCGCTGGGCTTCACCGAAATTTTTGATAGGAGAAAGCTATGGAACCACAAGGGTTTCAGGCTTAGCGCTGGAACTGCAGGATCAGCAATGGATGTACCTCGATGGAGTTGTTTTAGTTTCTCCGACAGATTTGGGAATTAAGCGGGATGGACCAGTCGGTGAAGCGTTACTGCTTCCATATTACTCTGCTACTGCATGGTATCATAAGGTGTTACCGGCTGATTTGCAAAGTAAAGATTTAACCGATATGCTTCCGGAAGTAGAAACTTTTACCATCAACGAATTGATACCTGCTTTAGCAAAAGGAAGTACATTAACAGATGCACAAAAACAATCGATTGCTTCTAAAATGGCACGTTATTCAGGATTATCAGAGAAGGTTATTCTTCAACATAATTTAATAATTCCCGCCGATTTTTTCTGGAAGGAATTGCTGCGCGACAAAGGATTCACTATTGGAAGGCTTGATTCCCGCTATCGTGGAATAGACAAGCAAGATGCCGGTGAATCGCCTGATTATAATGCAGAACTTACTTCGTGGTTACATTCTTTTACGCCTGCGATTAATATGTATTTG
>JAICYZ010000359.1 GCA_025933935.1 Chitinophagaceae bacterium | reverse complement strand
AGTTTTATTCCCATGTTTTTTAAAAATCCCTGGTTTATTGTTTTCGTCGAACGCGCAGGATCGCTAAATGTATAAAACTGATGAAGAAAAATCTTGTCAAGACTCGTTCTTTCTTTGAGAATACGATGTGCCGCATCATCAAGGTGTTCGTCATTTAAAATAAATCCACCAGGCAATGCCCATTTACCGGCATATTTCGCCTTTAATAATAAAACCTTTAATTCATTTTCATGAAAACCAAATACCACACAATCAACAGAAATATGACGAAGGTATTTTTCATGACCTTTTAAAAAATGTTCGCTTAATTTTTTATCAACTTTCATATGAGTGATAAAGGTGAACTAATTAAACGAAAAATTAAAATTTACGAATTGAATTAAATATTTTACATTGTGTCAAAATAACGCATTAAGGAGTCCTCCTCCATCTTTTAAATAATTTTTTTATGAAAAAACTCTTCTCTTTTTTATTCCTTGCACTTAGTTTTCATGCAGTAAAAGCACAGGACAATTCAGCAAAAGCAAAGCAACTGGTTGAAAAAATGACTTTGGAAGAAAAAGCGCAATTAGTTGTTGGCGTTGGCATGCGAATTCCCGGCATGAATGCTGCTGCGGCTAAATCGAAAGCTAAAGTGCCAGGTGCCGCAGGACAAACTTTTGCCATTCCGCGTTTGGGAATTCCATCCATAGTTCTCTCTGACGGACCTGCAGGCGTAAGAATTGAACCATTTAGAAACGGCGACAGTTCACGCTCTTATTATGCTACTGCATGGCCGGTTGCAACACTGCTTGCTTCTACATGGGATACGGCTTTGGTAAAGAAAATGGGTGTTGCTTTCGGAAGCGAGATCAAAGATTACGGCATTGATATCATTCTTGCTCCTGCAATGAACATTCACCGCAATCCTTTGGGCGGAAGAAACTTTGAATATTATTCTGAAGATCCGGTTTTGAGTGGTAATATGGCCGCAGCTATTGTAAACGGAATCGAATCAAATGGTGTAGGAACTTCGATAAAACATTTTGCGGGAAACAACCAGGAAACCAACCGCAACACGGTTAACACAATAGTAAGCGAAAGAGCGCTAAGAGAAATTTATCTGAAAGGATTTGAGATAACTGTAAAGAAAGCGCAGCCCTGGACCGTTATGAGTTCTTACAATAAAATCAATGGAACGTACACTTCTGAAGATTATGATTTGCTTACTACGATTTTGAGAAATGAATGGGGATTTAAAGGAATGGTGATGACTGATTGGTTTGGAGGAAAAGATGCGGTCGCACAGGTGAAAGCAGGAAATGATTTACTGATGCCAGGAAGACCTGAACAAACAAAAGCGATTGAAGAAGCGGTAAAAAACGGAACTCTGAACGTTTCTGATTTGAATCGCAATTGTGAAAGGATTTTAGAAACTGTTTTTAAATCGCCCGCATACAAAAATCTAAAATACTCTGATAGGCCTGATTTGAAAAAAGACGCTGACATTTCGCGGAACGTTGCTGAAGATGGAATGGTCTTATTAAAGAATGATAACGATGCGCTTCCATTCAATAAAAATGTTCACAACATTGCTTTGTTCGGAATAAACGGATATCAGTTAATAGCCGGCGGAACCGGTAGTGGCGATGTAAATAAGGCATATACAGTTTCATTGGAACAAGGATTGAACAGTGCCGGTTATAAAACAAACCCGGATTTGAAGAATGATTATCAAAATTATCTTCAAACAGAAAAAGCAAAACGCCCAAAGAAAAGTTTCATGCAGGAATTCATGCATCCGACTCCACCGATTGGAGAGTATGTGGTGGACAATAATGTGATCAACAAGCAGGCGGATGATGCTGATATTGCATTGATTGCAATTGGCAGAAATGCTGGTGAAGGAAAAGACAGAAAACTGGAAGATGATTTTAATTTATCTGATACTGAAAGAGCATTGATTCAAAATGTATCAAATGCTTTTCACGCAAAAAATAAAAAAGTGGTGGTGATATTAAATATCGGCGGTGTAATAGAAGTCGCAAGCTGGAGAGACAATCCGGATGCGATTTTGCTTGCCTGGCAACCAGGCCAGGAAGGCGGAAATGCAATGACTGCTTTGCTTGACGGAAAAGTAAATCCTTCAGGAAAACTTGCAACCACTTTTCCGATGAAATATGATGATGAACCGTCAGCAAAAACTTTTCCAGGGAAAGAATTTCCGGAACAGGCATCTTCGGGTTTATTTGGACAGAAATCAGTTCCTGCTGAAGTAATTTATGATGAAGGCATTTATGTGGGCTATCGTTATTTCAATACGTTCAATGTGAAACCTGCTTATGATTTTGGTTATGGTTTAAGTTATACTCAATTTACTTACAGCAATCTGAAATTAAGCAGCAAAGACTTTAACGGAAAAATCATTGCTACAGTTAATGTAAAAAATAGCGGCTCTGTTGCAGGGAAAGATGTGGTACAGTTATACCTGGCTGCACCTTCAAAAGAATTAAAAAAACCTTCAGAAGAATTGAAAGGATTTGCAAAGACGAATTTGCTGAAACCCGGACAAACAGTGACTTTGAAATTTACGATTGATCCAAAAGATCTGGCATCTTTTGATACTAAATCTGCTTCATGGATTGCAGAAGCTGGAACCTATACGGTAAAGATCGGCGCATCATCTACCGATATAAAACAATCTGCAGATTTTAATCTAAAGAAAGATCTGACGGTCGAAAAAGATCACAATGTGTTGAAGCCACAGGTGGAGATTCCTGAATTTCAAAAATGAAGCAGATAGAAACTAATTAAGCAAATTAATTACCGCTTCCTCTCCATACATTTGTCCTTTATATTTTAATGAAGGGGAAGGAATGAATTTGCCCAAACCAAGCCGGTCCCATTTTTCATCAACAGATGCAATGGTTTTATCATCTGCAATAATAATGTTTGGCCAGTCGCGGTAGAAATCATCAAATTCTTTTGTTTTTAAAGTTCCATCAAATCCAATGCATGCAACGTATTGATTCGGATTTTGAGATATTTGTTTCTTTGCTATAAAATGATCACGCTTTGGATCAAGATTGTTGCAAAACCGCCAAAGAGCAACCGGCAGATCATTTGGATCAACCGTATGCTCTACATATAAAATCATTTTGATTCTTTCTATAATTCTCATTTCACAAATGGCAGTATGTAATTTTCTTAAATGTTCTTTTTTATCTTTTTCGACTGCGATAATTAAACAAGGAATTTCTTTTTCAATTAAAGAAGAATTAATAGATTTTATTTCCGGGAAGATATTTTTCAATTCATCTGAAGAATTTGCATTATAACGGGGAGGAACAGACGAAAACTGTTCATCTTTTTCTTCATCAAATTT
>JAICYZ010000086.1 GCA_025933935.1 Chitinophagaceae bacterium | reverse complement strand
CGTAGACTCCATTAGAAAAGCCGCCTTTGAATATTATAATTTAGAAAATGCAGTTGATAAATACAGTAAGATTTATAACACGATTTTAAAATGATTATCAGGAATGTTTTCAGAAATAGGAATTCGCGATATTTATTTGTTGCTAGAATCCGATTTCATCTGTTAGTATCTAAACAAGTTCTTTATTTATTGTAGATCAAAAAAACAACTACAGCTTCTTCCCTACTGCATGATAAAAAGGAATTCCATCACTTATGACGACATCCGTCAATCCTGCATTCTCCATCATTTCTTTCACCTGTTTTTTAGAAAATCTTTGCTCAAGCCTTGTTCCAAAACGATCCAGCGCATCATTTCTGATCATAAAGAAAGAACGATTTTGATATCCGTGCAAAGGCATTCGTTTCGCCAAATCTTTAAAGCCTAAAAATTTAATAAATCTTCCTGCCCAAACAAATGGCATGTAAAAAATAACAGCAAGTATATCGCAAATAAAATGTTTTATTTTGCCTGGAAACGCGCTTACTATTATTCTGATAAGGTTACTGAATTTAAAAAGCAGTTTATAAAATGAGCCGCGGCGATCGAGGTTATAATATAGATAAACAAAAAAGTAGCCGCCCTTTTTTACTTTTTTCACGCAATCTCTCAATGCTTTTTCTGTATCAGGAATATGATGTAGAACACCGATACTCATTACAAAATCAAAAGTTTCGTCAGCAAAAGGAAGTGTTTCTATAGAAGCTTTTGATAAACGAACATTTTTAATTTTTCCGAGCAATTTATCTGCTACGAAAATGGCATTACTGGGATCAACTGCCTCAATAAATCCAATTTTTGCCGCCAGATATTTCGTCCATCTTCCGGTGCCACAACCGACATCCAGTGCATACGTGTTTGAATTGATTATATCATCGTTCAGAATATCAAAATACTCGTCCCCTCCCTTTTTCACGAGGTCATCATCATGATCACCGAATTTCAGCCATTCTTTTCCAAATTCATCTACTACTTTATTATCAATATTTTTGCCGGCAGCATCGAATACATTAATTACCCGGTTTTCGCCTTGAATAATACGATCAGGCTGCCTTAAAAAATCACCTTTCATACCTTGCTTTCCCACTTTTTTATAGTTCGGCAAAATAACATTTATTAAAATAATTCAAATCAAAATTTTCGATTAATATTGTTGGGATGATAAAAGGAAAACTGGTTATTTCTCTTGATTTTGAGATTTATTGGGGAGTGCGCGATGCCATTAAATTAACTGATTATAAAGCACAACTTCTGGGCGTTCAGAACGTAATCCCGGGTTTATTGCAAATGTTTGCCAAATATAACATTCACGCAACTTTCGCTATTGTTGGATTTCTATTCTTTAATAACAAAGAGGATCTGATAAATAACTTGCCTAAAGATAAACCGCAATATTTCAATTCAAATCTTTCGCCCTATACCGATCATTTTAATTTCCTGGGAGAGAATGAAGAAAAAGATTCTCTTCATTTTGGAAGCAAACTTGTACAGCAAATCATTGATGCGCGCCAGGAAATTGGCTCTCACACATTCTCACATTATTATTGCCTGGAAAAAGGGCAAACAAAAAAGGATTTTGCATCCGATTTGTCCATGGCAAAAAAAATTGCGGAAAAGTACGAAATTGAATTACAAAGTATTGTTTTTCCGAGAAATCAGTACGACAATGACTATTTATCTATTTGCAAAGAAATGGGCTTTACTTCATTTCGGGGAAACGAAAAATCCTGGCTTTTTTCATCTAAATATTATGGAAAGGCGATGTTGATTCGACGCCCGTTTCGTCTTCTTGATTCTTATTTCAATTTAAGCGGTCACAATTGTTATTCCAATGAAGAAATGAAACAAGGTAATCTTATCAATATTCCTTCCAGCAGATTTTTGAGACCTTATGATATAAAATTAAAAGCCTTTGAAAATCTTCGGTTAAAGCGAATAAAAGACAGCATGACTTATGCAGCAATCCATGGATTAACTTATCATCTTTGGTGGCATCCGCATAATTTTGGAATAAATATGACCGAAAACTTTTCGTTTCTTGAAAAAATTTTAAGCCATTATTCTGAATTGAACAAGCAATACGATTTCCAAAGTATGAACATGTCAGAAGTATCAAAAGAATTAATGCGTGGTGAATGAATAAGAGAAAACTAATATTGCTGGCGCGAAATGGCGCATCTACAAGAATTCTTTATAATTCATTAAAAAATGATTTTGAAATAGAGGCAATCATCCTTGAAAAGCCGGTATCAGCAAAGGAATTTATAAAAAAAAGAGTAAAAAAATTAGGTTTAGGAAAAGTGGCCGGACAGGTTTTGTTTCAATTTTCAATTGCCCGAATTCTTCGCCTTATTTCTGCAAAAAGAATAAAAGAAATCTTAAACGTTTATGAATTAGAGGATACGCGGATGCCTGCAGAAAAGATAATCCAGCTGAATTCTGTAAATGATAATGAATGTCTTCTTTTATTAAAAAAAATAAATCCGGACTTAGTAATTGTAAACGGAACACGTATTATTTCTAAAGCAATTTTAAATAGCATTCCCGCCAAATTTGTTAATATTCACGCAGGGATAACCCCGAAATACAGAAATGTACATGGCGCCTACTGGGCCCTTGTAAATAACGATCCGGAGAATTGTGGAGTAACCGTTCACCTGGTCGATCCTGGAATAGATACAGGCAATATTATTTATCAAAAAAAAATACCGGTATCATTAAAAGACAATTTTGTCACGTATCCTTTCTTGCAACTAGCCGAGGGGATTATTTTATTAAGGAAAGCTTTGCCCGATATTTTTGAAAATCGGGTAAAGTTTCAAAAAAATGATTTAGAAAGTGAAATTTGGTATCATCCCACTATCTGGCAATATATTTTTTACAGAATCGTTCATAATAAAAAGTAAAACATATATCAGGAACATTTTGTGATTGAAAATGTGAATTTCTTCTGATAGTGATATAATACCTTTCTGATGACGGCTATTGATATTTTTCTTGTCCCGGTTTATATACTAATGCTTTATCTTTTCTTCAGGGCTAAGAGAAGAAAATATACGGATCCGCTTTTAAAAAAGTATCACAAGCAAGGTTTTTGGATTAAAATATTGGCGAGCCTTCTGTTCGTTCTTTATTACTCTTATCTTACGCAGGGCGATTCTACTTCGCTATACCAATACGAAGGAAATAATTTATACCATCTGATACTGCACAACAGCGATAATTTTAAATATATTTTCCAAAGCGGAAAAGACTTTGACCCTTCATTGGTGAAGGACAGATTTAATGTTGGATATTTCCGCGATGAATCGAATTACATGGTGATTCGCCTCGATGCACTTTTCTCTTTTGTTTGCTTTGGAAGCTATGCCATCATAAATTTAATTTTTGCATGCCTAGCGTTTTCAGGCTTATGGAAACTGTATTTATTTTTTTATGAGCAATATCCGAAACTGCATAAGCAATTTGCTATTTCCATTTTATATTTTCCTACTCTTGCGTTCTGGAGCGCCGGATTATTAAAAGACTCTTTGTGTATTGCTGCTTTAGGTTGGCTGACCTATTCTTTATATGGATTGCTGTACAAAAGAAAATCCGTTATCAAAAATTGTATCCTTGTTTTTATTTCCGCTTATTTCCTGACTATTCTAAAAGTTTATATTCTACTCGCGTACGTTCCATTTTTTGTATTGTTTATCATTTTCAAAAATGTACAAAGTATCCGGTTTAAATTTCTCAGGTATTTTCTGGCACCCACGCTTATTGCTTTAAGCGTATATTCATTTACCGGTATTTTATCGGCATACAACGACGAACTTGGAGCCTATGCGGTAGAAGATGTAACCTCCAGTATTTCAAATTTAAATCACGTTCTGGAAGTACGTACCGGACGTGAAGATGCAGCGTCTAATTTTAGCCTGGGAGCAGAATATGATGGTACATTTTCCGGGCTGATAAAAATAGCACCCGTGGCGGTGGCAACAACATTCTTCAGGCCTTTTATATGGGAAGCTCATAAAATATCACAATTAATGGCAGCGGTTGAAAGCCTCGTGCTCATGTTTTTTACGCTATTTATTTTACTTAAAAGCGGCCCATTCAGACTTATCAAATGGATTCTAAGCGATCCATTGATCATGTATTGTTTTCTTTTTGCTTTGGTGTTTGGATTGTTTGTAGGCGCCAGCACTTTAAATTTTGGAACCCTCGTTCGCTATAAAATTCCATGCCTGCCTTTTTATGCCATTTCTTTATTTTTAATGTATGAAAAAGTAAAAGAAAGAGCTGCAAGAAAAGCCTTACAAAAGGTAGAGAATCATTCACAAGTAACCATCTTAGTTCCTGTTATTTCTTAGGAGACTTCCTTTTGAAAATATTTTTTGTAAAGCGATTTGATACATTTATATTGTTCGAAAAATTTCACCTTTTCAAACAGCTGAATGGTTCATTTGCCCAAATTAATAGCAGATCTCGCCTTAATCCTGATTACCGGAGCAATTACTACTTTATTATTCCGAAAGATAAAACAGCCCTTGGTGTTGGGATATATTATTGCCGGATTTTTAGTTGGACCTCATTTGTCTATCACACCTACTGTTGCCGATAATGAAAACATAAAAACTCTTGCTGAAATCGGCGTTATTTTTCTTCTTTTTAGCCTCGGCCTTGAATTCAGTTTCAAAAAATTATTACGTGTTGGCGGGGCAGCTTCGATAACCGCTTTGGTAGAAATTGCTTTTATTACCGTCACTGGCTATTTTATGGGCCGCTGGATGAATTGGTCTTTTATGGATAGCCTTTTCCTTGGTGGGATGCTCGCAAGTTCTTCGACTACCATCATCATCCGCGCATTTGACGAATTGGGAATCAAGACCAAGCAATACGTACGCGTGGTTTTTGGGGTTTTAGTCGTGGAAGATATTGTAGTGATCCTGTTGATGGTTTTATTATCTACGATGGCAGTGAGTAAAGAATTCCAGGGAACAGAACTATTATTTACGGTAACCAAACTCCTCTTCTTTTTAGCTTTATGGTTTCTTGCCGGCATTTTTTTGCTACCTACATTTTTAAAAAAGGCAAAAAAATTATTGGATGAAGAAGCTTTACTGATCTTATCGATCGGACTTTGTTTGGGAATGGTAGTAGTGGCAACACAGGTTGGTTTTTCAGCAGAATTGGGCGCGTTTATAATGGGATCAATCATGGCAGAAACAACTTCTGCCGAAAAAGTAGAACACATTATCAAACCGGTTAAAGATCTTTTTGCGGCGGTATTTTTTGTTTCGGTTGGAATGATGATCGATCCGCAGGCAATTGTACAATACAGATGGCCCGTCTTATGGATCACATTATTAACTTTATTTGGAAAATTATTCAGCACCACACTCGGTGCTTTGTTATCCGGCCAACCCTTGAAACAATCGGTACAAGTCGGTATGAGTATGGCTCAAATCGGCGAGTTTGCTTTCATTGTAGCAACGCTTGGACTTTCACTTGGCGTTATAAGCGATTTTATTTTTCCGGTGGTCGTGGGTGCCTCTGCCATTACCACTTTCACTACACCGTATATGATCAAATTTTCCGAACCGGTGTATAATTTTATTGTAAAAAATTTGCCCGCCAGATGGGTTGTTGCTTTAAATAATTATTCCTCGGGCGCACAGCACATTCAGGCCGAAAGTAACTGGAAAGTGGTCATGAAATCGTACGCTTCGATCATGATTACCAATGGCGTTATTTTAATAGCACTTTTTCTAATATCCGTAAAATTCCTGATGCCGTTATTGAATGATCATATTGAAAATACTCTTTTTAAAAGTGTCGCTGGGTTGGTAATTACCCTTGGAGTTTCCGCGCCTTTCCTGTGGGCATTGATGGCCAAAAAGCCTGCTATTTCAGCTTATAAGGAACTTTGGCTGATAAACAAATACAATCGCGGCCCTTTATTGGTATTAGAAATCTCACGGAATATTATCGGCATTCTGCTGATTGGTTTTTGGGTAAATGGCTTTTTTTCCACTAAAACTACGTTTCTGATCGCCGTGACGCTGATCATTATTGTAATGCTTTTTTTTTCTAAAAGGATACAAAGTTTCTACCAAAGAATTGAAGGCAGGTTTCTGAGTAATTTGAATGCAAGGGAAAGACTGGCTGGTGGCCAACATGCGACAGAGAAGGCAACACAAAACCGCTTTAACCCTCAATCAGATCTCTCACCATGGGACGCGCACATGATAGATATGGAAGTAAATCCGCAGGCTGAATATATTGGAAAAACGCTGGTCGAACTTGCATGGCGCGAGGCCTATGGAATCAATATCGCTTATATTAAAAGAGGAGAAAAACTGATTTATGCTCCGGGGCGAAACAACCGATTATTACCTTTCGATCATGTAGGAATTATTGCTACTGATGACCAAATGCAAACATTCCGACCAGTATTCGACGCGATTGAAACGGTTGGAAAAACCAATGAGCAACTCGATGATATCGTACTTCAGAAGATCGTGGTGGACGAACACAATAAACTAAAGGGATTATCCATTCGTGATTCGCACATCAGGGAAAAAACAAATGGATTGGTGGTGGGTATTGAAAGAGGTAAAGAAAGAATTTTAAATCCCGATTCCACTACAAGATTTGAGTGGGGCGATATTGTATGGATCGTTGGGGAAAGAAAAAAAATTTATGGATTGAATTCAGTATAGATCGTTTTCTTGCGATAAAATCTTCTGCATTTTACTGTGCAACTGCTCCTCGTTTTCAGTAACAAAAAAACAAATAGATCGTTTTCTTATTTTCAGAAAACCGCTCTATTGATGCCTGTTTTCAAAAATAATAGGAGTATTTTGCAATAAAATTAATCAAGGAAAATAATGTGTGGTATAGCAGGAGCTGTCAACTCCCGTTTCTCATATGAGGAGGTTATCAAAACTTTGAGCCATCGCGGCCCTGATGAACAGAATAGTTATCAAAATAAAAATGTAGATCTTTTTCATCTACGTCTTTCCATACTGGATATTGTCTGTGGTAAACAGCCGATGCATTATGATGACAAATACACAATTATTTTTAACGGCGAAATTTACAACCACCAGGAGATCAGAAAGCGATTTAATCTGGCAGGAAAAACGGCATCAGATACAGAAACATTGTTGCTTTTATACGATCGCTTTGGCACAGACTTCCTGGATTATCTTGATGGCATGTTTGCTTTTGTCATTTATGACAAGACAAAAAACCAGCTATTTATCGCGCGTGACCGGGCCGGCAAAAAGCCTTTTTATTATTTTTTTAACCATCAAAAATTTGTTTTTGCCAGCGAATTGAATTGTTTAAAGACAATGGTTCCGTTGGAAATTGAACCCGCTAATTTTTTTCAATACCTGCGTCTTGGGTCATTTTACCGGCAGTTTACTCCATATAAAAATGTAACGGAATTAAAAGCAGGCACATTCATCCTTGTGAACTGCCACTCGCTTTCTATCAAAGAAACCAGATGGTGGAATATTCACGATTATTATCAAAAACAGGTTTATGATTCATTAGAAGAAAGTTTACAAAAAACCGATGAATTCCTCCATTCGGCTATCAAAAGAAGATTGGAATCAAGCGATTTGGAAGTCGGATGCTTCCTGAGCGGAGGCATTGACAGTGGAGTTATTACTGCTATCGCAAACGAATACAAGCGCAACTTAAAAACTTTTACCATTTCCTTCGATGGAGAATATAATGAAGCACCACTTGCGAGATTAGTTGCTGAAAAATATCAGACAAATCATACCGAAATCAAAATTTCTTTCGAAAATCTGCAGAATGATTTGGAAAAAATTTTATGCAACTATGGCGAGCCTTTTTTTGATAGTTCTGCAATTCCAAGTTATTATGTAAGCCAGGAAGCAAAGAAACACGTAACAGTCATCCTAAATGGCGACGGCGCGGACGAACTTTTTGGCGGTTATAGAAGGTATGTGCCATTTGCGAAATATGATTTTTTCAAAAAGAATTTTTTAGTAAAAAGCGGTGCTACTTTTTTTCAAAAAACTTTCCCTGCTTCAAACAATAAAAAATCCGTGTATAATTATTTATACCGGCTTGCTTCGTTGGCTTCCAATTCCGATTTGGAAATTTATCTTTCAGCGGGAGTAGATATTTTTGAAGGTTACCAACAACAGCTTATAAACCCTGGATACGATTATCTGGCACCGGTAAAAAAAGATTTTGATGAAATCGCAAACAGTGATCTATCGGGATTAAAAAAAATAATGAATCTCGATTTTGATACCAATCTTTTTGATGATTTACTGGTAAAAATGGATATCTCAACTATGGCAAACTCACAGGAAGGGCGCAGCGCTTTTCTTTCCAAAGAATTGCTGGAATACATACCATCACTTCCTGACGATTATAAAATAAAAGGGAAAACTACCAAATTTATGCTCCGCAAATTGGCAAGAAAATATCTGCCCGAAGAATTGATCAATCAACCAAAAAGAGGTTTTGAGATTCCTTTAAAACAGTGGATTGATAATGAGTTGAAAGAGCCGGTTTTTGATTATCTTTCCTCAACAAATAATTTCTATCGAAATTTTGTTAATGCAGAGTTTGTAGATATTCTTTTAAAAAAGAAAACAAAAATTTCCGCTGAAAAAAGAGCCAAAATATTATGGACGCTTTTATCATTGGAAATATGGTATAAAAAAGTTTACCAATGATAGCTGGCCCCGAAAAGAAGAAAAAAATTGCTGTGATTGAGAATGGGCTTTTCTCAACTTATACCATGCGCGAAGGCCTTATGCAACGGCTTTTGAAAGAAGGTTATGATGTTACCATTCTTACGCACACGAATAGCTATGTTTCGCACGTAGAAAAAACCGGGTTGCATGTAATCAATATCGGTTCCGGGAATTTAAACCCGTGGAAAGTCTCAAAATACATTTTCAATTTATACCATGCTTTAAAAAACTTGCAACCGGATGTTTGTCTTACATTCAGTATCCGGCCTGCCATTTGGGGAAACTTTATAACCCGCTATTTGAATATTCCAACTATTACTAACATTACCGGAGTTGGACCGTTATTTATCAGTAAAAACCTTGCTTACCGGATTGCGCGTTCGATTTATCGGCATGCATTAAAAAAAACAAAAAAAGTTTTTTTCCAGAATTTCGACGATCTGAACCTGTTTGTGCAAAAAAAATTTGTAACAAAAGAAATTGCCGAAAGAGTTCCAGGATCCGGCGTAGATTATCAAAAATTTTCGCCGGTAGCGAATGCAAAAACGAATGAAGAAAACTTTATTTTTCTTTTTATCGGACGATTAATAAAAGATAAGGGAATATTTGAATTTGTGGACGCAGCACGAATCGTCAGAAAAAAATTTCCAAATATCATTTTTAACGTGATCGGACCTTTCTGGCATCAGAATTTAAAATCAAATACCATTACAAAGTCAGATTTACAAAATTGGATCGTCGAAGGAATAATCGATTACCAGGGCGAAAAAAAAGACATCAGAAAATTTATTGCTGAGGCCGATTGTATCGTTTTGCCATCTTATCGCGAAGGCACTTCTAACATTTTGTTGGAAGCAGCAAGTATGGAAAAACCTATCATCACTACCAATACGACCGGTTGTAAGGAAACCGTTGATGATGAAGTAACTGGTTTTTTATGCAAAGTAAAAGATGCGCAAGACCTCGCTGACAAAATGGAGAAAATGTATCTGTTATCTGAAGAAGACAGAAAAACGATGGGCAGAAAAGGGCGTCAAAAAATAATTAAAGAATTTGACAAGCAGATTGTTATCAATGCTTACCTGAAAGCAATTCATGAGATATTAGATTGAGTTTATTGCTTTTTTACTTTTAAAATATTTAAGTTAAATTTATCAAAACAAAAATAAACTTCTCTTTTTCAATAAGTCTAATCAGCAAGTTTCTATTTTTGTTTCAGACATAATCAACATGACCCAAATCCAGAATGACCAGGAACTTTTAGAACTTTTTAAAGATCCTTCAACAAAAGAACAGGCATTTACAGCTATTATTAAAAAGTACCAGGAAAAACTATACTGGCATATCAGACGGATGGTGATCAATCACGAAGATGCAGATGACGTCTTGCAAAATATGTTTATTAAAGTGTGGAAGGGATTGGAAAATTTCAGAGAAGATAGTCAACTTTATACCTGGCTGTACCGGATTGCAACTAATGAATCGCTTACTTTTTTGGCACAACAGAAAAAAAGAAGTTCTGTTTCTCTCAGTGATGATGAAAATGGATTGACGAATAAATTAAAAAGCGATACAAACTTTGATGCCAATAAACTAGAATGGAAACTGCAGATGGGAATCCAATCTTTGCCTGAAAAACAACGGATAGTTTTCAATCTGAGATATTATGATGAAATGCCTTACGAAGAAATGAGCAAAGTGCTTGATACCAGCGAAGGCGCTTTAAAAGCAAGCTATCATCACGCGGCAAAAAAAATTGAAAATTTTATCCTGAACAATTAAACGAAAGGAATAAAAAATAGTCTGAAGGATTGTAATGGAAAATAATACATCTGACATAATAAACGAATTAAAAACAGTGAGCCCGTTTTTGGGGGGAATTGAAAAAGTGAATGTTTTCAAGGTGCCCGACGATTATTTTATTGATCTGGATAAAAAGATTCTCACTTCGGTATTTTTACGTGAAGTTGAAAAAAATGAACGCCAAGAGGTTCCGAAAGGATATTTTGACTCATTAAGCGATCGGATTCTTTCAAAAATAAAAAATGAAACTCCTCTGACTGCAATAGAAGAAATTAAACAAATTTCGCCGGCATTGCATTATCTGAAAGAGGAGCCGGTTTTTACTGTTCCTGAAAATTATTTTGACAATTTGAGCGATCGTATTTTAGATAAAATTCATCTTAAAAAAGCAAAAGTAATTTCATTAAATCCGTTAAAAAAACTATGGAAATATGCTGCAGCGGCAGTTATCGCAGGAATTGTGACGATTTCTTCATTACAAATATTTAATCAAAAAACCGGTAAAGAGAAAATTGCCGCTTCTTATATTCAAGTAGCTCAGCAATATAGAACTCCGCAAAAACTGGATGAAGGAATTGCGTCGCTAAGTGCCGATGAGATTGCAAAATATCTTGAAAAAACAGGAACCGTGCTGGACGAGGATGCCCTTGTAAAAGACACAGATACAACCAATTTGCCAAGCACTAGCGATTATTTAACCGATGAAAATGCACTTGATAATTTTTTGAACAGCATCAATTCAAAAAGTACAAATACCCAGTAAAAATGAAAAAATATTTACTCATATTAATTTTAATGTTTGGCAGTTTTTCGTTTGTTTTCGCGCAGAACGGACAGCGTGCTGAAAAAATTCAGGAATTAAAAATTGCTTTTATCACCCAAAAACTTCAATTAACTTCTGCTGAAGCTGAAAAATTCTGGCCCGTTTATAACAGTTATGATAAAGAAATAAAGCAACTTCGTGCTTCCAACAAAAACGGTGATGTTTTGGAAAATGAACAAAAACTGTTAGATATCCGCAAAAAATATAAGCCTTCCTTCGAACAAATACTCGGCGCTCAAAGAGCAAACGACGTATATAATGCAGAAAGGGAATACAGAAATGTATTGATCCGACAGTTGAAAGAACAACGGCAGGAAAAGCAAAAATGATTTTTAGAAAAGAAGAAATCACCTTATTTGTTCCTCTGCTGCTAAACAGTTTTCATTGAAGTAATTCCTGTATAATTAAAAGGTGTTACAGCTTTCAATTCTTTTTTCAAAGCTGCTGAAATTTTTAAAGAATCAATAAAAGAATGAATCGCTTTTTTATCAATTGATTCTTTTCCTCTTGTCAGTTCTTTCAATGCTTCATAAGGTCTAGGATATTTTTCTCTCCGCAAAATCGTTTGAATTGCTTCAGCAACAACTGCCCAATTGTTGTCAAGATCCGTGTGAAGTTTGTCCTGATTCAAAATCAATTTTCCAATTCCTTTTTCAAGAGAAAAAACTGCCAGTAAGGTATGCGCAACCGGCACTCCAATGTTTCTGAGAACAGTCGAATCAGTCAGATCTCGCTGTAACCTGGATATGGGTAATTTTGCTGAAAGATGCTCAAATAAAGCATTTGCGATTCCCAAATTTCCTTCTGCATTTTCAAAATCGATGGGATTTACTTTATGAGGCATCGCGCTGCTTCCTATTTCTCCTGCTTTTGTTTTTTGTTTAAAATAATCCATGCTGATATAAGTCCAGATATCGCGACACAGATCAATTAAAATGGTGTTGATCCTTTTTATTGCATCCAAATGGGCTGCCAATAGATCATAATGTTCAATCTGCGTGGTGTATTGCTGCCGTTGAATTCCTAACTTTTCTTCCAAAAATTGATTCGCAAAATCAATCCAGTCTATTTTTGGAAATGCTACATAATGCGCATTAAAATTTCCTGTTGCACCACCAAATTTTCCGGTGAATGGAATGTAACTAAATTGCTGAACCTGGTTTTCTATTCTTTCTACAAAAACCATCATCTCTTTTCCAAGTATTGTGGGAGAAGCAGGCTGGCCGTGAGTTCTGGCAAGCATGGGAATATCTTTCCAATTATTAGCAAGATCATGAAGCGCGTGTTGAAGATTAATAACTGCGGGCAAATATTCATGTTCAATCGCATCTTTCCACATCATCGGAATTGCCGTATTATTGATATCCTGCGACGTCAAACCAAAATGAATCCATTCCTGCAAATCTTCACCTTTTGCCTCTTTTAATTTTTCCTTCAGAAAATATTCTACCGCTTTTACATCGTGGTTGGTAATTTTTTCCGTCGCTTTTATTTTTTCGGCATCTTCAATTGAAAAATCTTTTTCTATATTCAGCAACTGTTTTTTTAATGAAGCAGAAAGATTGAAGAATTTTTTTTCGGATAAAAAAAGGAAATATTCAACTTCCACTTTCACCCTGTATTTTATCAAAGCAAATTCCGAAAAATATTCATGGAGACGTTGAAGTTGGTTACGGTAACGCCCGTCAATCGGGCAAATAGCGGTGAGCGGTTGAAGTTGCATGAAATAAGTGGTTGATTACTTTGATGTATTGCTATGGAATTCGGTTTTTTCAGTAAACAAACAACTAAACGCATTTCCTGTTTCGGATTTCGTATAATCATTGCCCATTCACACTTTAATTTGCCGCAAAATTAAAGCAAACGATGGACAAAAATTTTATGCTCTAATGGCAATCCTTATCTTAATAAAGTAACCGTTCCCTTTTTATCAATATTTCCACAAACGGTTTTTGCTTTAATTACATAGACAAAGACACCGGGATTTTGTGGTTCACCTTTAAAAGTTCCATCCCAGCATCTGGAGGCATTATCTGTAAAGAACACCTTTTGTCCAAAGCGATTATAAATACTAAAATCAAGTTTATCTACCTGTCCCCAATATCTTACACCGAAACAATCATTAAGACCATCACCATTTGGCGTAAAAGAATTTGGCAAACCGAAAAACCGGTTTTCATTCAAATCTACTTTTACCGAAATGGTATCTGAATTTACGCATCCGTTTACGCCTTTAGCGGTAACGGTATAAACCGTAGAAACCAGTGGAGTAGCCACCGGGTTGAAAATTGTTGCACTACTTAAACCCGAAGCTGGCGTCCACGTATAATCCTCTGCTCCGTATGCACTTAGATGGGCAGACGGAAGTGTACAGTTGATATCGTTCGATTTAGTTAAATGCAAATCAGGAGATGGAAGTACAATTAATTTTGTAAATAAAGTTG
>JAICYZ010000152.1 GCA_025933935.1 Chitinophagaceae bacterium | reverse complement strand
GTCTCTTCCTGCAAATCAACAGAGAAAAATTCTATTCCTGAAACTGTAAAAGCGAATTCAGATCATTTGATCACTGCTGATGGTTTCACTTTTCGCGACCTGAATAAAAATGGGAAGCTCGATGTGTATGAAGACAGCCGTCAGCCAATTGATGCGAGGATAAAAGACATCTTATCGCAAATGACGATTGAAGAAAAAGCGGGGATGATGTTCATCAATGGTGCGAGGATAAATGATGATGGAAGTATCGCGGATAAGCCGGCAAAAGGAATGTTTGCTTTTGCCCCCAATGCTTTGACTTTGGTAAGAGATAAAAAAATGAATCATTTCAATCTCTGGGCTATACCATCCATAAGTAACCTGGCAAAATGGTACAACAGCATGCAGAAGTATGCCGAAGATTCTACAAGACTTGGAATTCCTATCACGATTGCGTCTGATCCGCGCAATCACTTTACTAAAAATCTTTTTGCTTTGAGTGCAGTGTCATTTTCACAATGGTGTGAGCCGTTGGGCTTTGCTGCCATCAATGACGCAAAACTTACGAGGGAATTCGCAGACGATGCCCGGCACGAATATCTTGCCGTTGGCATTCGTGAAGCGTTACATCCACAAGTAGGACCAGCGACCGAGCCGCGCTGGCCAAGGATCGCAGGTTCATTTGGCGAAGATGCCAATCTCTCTGCTAAGATGGCGACCGCTTACATTGAAGGCTTTCAGACAGACACATTAGGTTCGCAAAGTGTCGCTACAATGACCAAACATTTTCCCGGCGGCGGCCCTCAATTTGAAGGACTTGATCCACATTTTCCTTTTCAAAAAGGACAGGTTTACCCGGGTAACAATTTCAATTATCACTTAATTCCTTTTAAAGCCGCAATAGCAGCGCACACTGCGGCTATGATGCCTTACTACGGCGTGCCGATGGATTCTGCACATGAGCATGTCGGTTTTTCTTATAACAAAGGAATTATTACGGGCTTGTTAAGAGATCAATTACATTTTGATGGAATTGTTTGTACTGATTGGGGGCTGGTAACTGATACTCACATGGGCAAAATCCTGTGGCCGGCACGCGCATGGGGCGAAGAAAAACTAACCATTCCTGAACGCGTTGAAAAAATTATTGATGCCGGAGTAGACCAGTTTGGCGGTGAAAATATTCCTGATGTGGTGGTGCAATTGGTAAAGGAAGGAAAGATCAGTGAAAAAAGAATTGATTCATCAGTTACCAGGCTGTTACGTTTAAAATTTGAATTGGGGTTATTTGACGATCCTTATATTGATGCTTCCCAGGCTTCGCAGATAGTAGGCAAACCTGAATTTGTAAAAGCTGGCGAAGAATCGCAGCGAAGGGCTATGACTTTGTTGAAAAACAGCAGCCTGCCCGGGAAACAGGATAAAATATTGCCTCTGAAAATAAATTCATTGAAGATCTATGTAAAAAATATTGATTCGGCTACCGCAGCAAAATATGGAACGATTGTGAATAAACCGTCGGATGCTGATATTGCCATTATTCGCTTAAACACGCCCTGGTACCCGGTTACATCTGATATTCCCATGGCCAAAATGTTTCATCATGGTGACCTGGATTTTAAAGGATTACAAAAAGACAGTATTATGCAAATACTAAAAGCGGTTCCCACTATTGTAGATATTTATCTTGACAGGCCAGCTGTAATTCCTGATTTTAGCGCTAACGCAAAAGGTTTATTAGCCGATTTTGGCGCAAGCGATGCTGCGGTATTAGATGTCGTTTTCGGAAAATATAAACCCGGCGGCCATTTGCCCATCGAGTTACCATCTTCTATGGAAGCAGTGAGGAATCAGAAGGAAGATGTTCCTTACGATTCAAAAGATCCGTTGTATAAATTTGGCTTTGGATTGAGTTATTAAAAGTGGTTCTGACTTTTTTGTAAACAGAAACTTAGGTGTTCTAACTATTTTATTTGCAACCTTTGATTTAATTTCAGTGTTCTTCCAGATGTTTTTAAATCCATCGACGCAACAACATAAAATCGAAAAGCATTATGAGAGACTTTATTTTATACCGACGTTCAATTGGATAATATTTGCAATAAACTACTTTTGCCGCGTGGTAAATTCTAACTGCTCTTGTCAGGAGGATTGCCGCAGTCACAAAAAGATTTTTTTATGCAAAAGCAGGGATTGGTGATCAAACTGGGCTCGACGATTATTACCAACGGCAAGGGAGATATCGACGAGACGATTATTCAAAAGTTAGCCAAAGAAGTAGCCGGACTGACAAGCACATTTAATGTGGTATTGGTTTCCAGTGGTGCCGTGGCAAGTGGCAAGGCGTTTATACGCAATTACAAGGGGACGCTCACGGAAAAGAAAGCAGCGGCGGCAGTCGGCAATCCGTTACTTATTCAATTGTATCATCACTATTTTTCAGAATACGGAATTACCATAGCGCAGGCCTTATGCGAACGTCACCATTTTTCTACCCGTTCGCAGTTTCTTCAACTGAAAGATACGTTCCTGGAATTTTGGGCGAATAATATAATTCCTGTAGTTAATGAAAATGATACGGTGAGTAATGTGGAATTAAAGTTCTCTGATAATGATGAATTAGCCACGCTGATTGCGATAGGGCTTCACGCAGAAACACTGCTTATCTGTACTTCGGCTGGTGGGTTTTTGAATGCAGAAAAAAAGGTAATACCCGTCGTTGATAAGATTGATCATGAAATAGCCAGTTTTGTACATGCGGAAAAAAGCAGTATAGGATTAGGTGGAATGCTTTCAAAATTAACCTTCACCCGACTGGCCACTTCGCTTGGCATAAAGGTTATCATAAGCGGGCTATCCGGCGAGCGTCCCCTTTCGGAAGCACTGGAAGGAACAAAAGGAACTATCTTTAAGGCGCGGAAGTCAGATTTAAAGGCGAGGCAAAAATGGTTGGCGAGTGGTTCCATAACCATCGGAAGCATTTATGTGGATGAAGGTGCTGAAAAAGCGTTGTGTACCCGGAAAAGCTTATTGGCAGTAGGTGTTGCTAAAGTAAAAGGGAAATTTTTGGCCGGCGAGGTTGTGCAGCTGGTTAATCTTAAAGAAACCATCATTGGAGTAGCTAAGGTAAGATTAAGCGCTGAAGAATTAAAGGAGCCGGTTTCTATGAAAGGCTCTATTGCCGCACACGCCGATGACATTGTACTGTTTTAAAAAAGCTGTATTAAAAAAGGAAATATGAACTCAATTGAAAAACTGATTATAAAAACGCACAAAGCCGCTGCAGACCTGCGTAATACGAAAGAGGTGCAGATTGTGAAAGCATTAAAAGCGCTGACAAAAGAGGTGAATGAAAATACAGCAGCATTAATAAAGGCAAACAGCAGGGATATGGAGAAGGGCGATCCAAACGATCCAAAAAAAGACAGACT
Organism: Chitinophagaceae bacterium; assembly: GCA_025933935.1. GTDB lineage: Bacteria > Bacteroidota > Bacteroidia > Chitinophagales > Chitinophagaceae > Ginsengibacter. The sequence continues at coordinate 6,080 of JAICYZ010000152.1, read as the reverse complement.
CTTATTGAATGATCAAAGAATAAAAAGCATTGCCGGCAGCATTCTCCAGATCAGCAAATTACCTGATCCTTCCGGAAAAGTACTGGAAAAAAGAGTATTATATAATGGACTGCAACTGGAAAAGTTGTCAGTACCGCTAGGTGTGGCCGGTGTTATTTATGAATCAAGGCCGAATGTAACTTTTGATATTGCCGCCCTCTGTCTTCGTAGCAGGAACGGATGTGTTTTAAAAGGAAGCAGTGAAGCAGAAAATACGAATAAAGAAGCTGTCAGAATAATAAAAAAAGTTTTGAAGGAACATGGGATCAATCCTGATTGTGTTACGCTTCTTCCCTCAGGAAGAGAAACGGTTGAAGAACTGTTTAAGGCGACCAAATACGTTGATGTGCTGATACCGCGCGGTTCTGATCAATTGATTCAGTTTGTACGAAGGAATAGCCTGGTGCCTGTTATAGAAACAGGGGCTGGAGTGTGTCATATTTATGTGGAGAAGGAAGCTTCCCTTGATAAAGCGCGGAATATAGTCGTAAACGCAAAAGTTTCGCGTCCTTCTGTTTGTAATGCAGTAGATACGGTACTGGTGGACCAGTCGATAGCCCCGGTTTTTTTAAAGGAACTGCAACCGTTGCTGGAACAGTATAAAGTAGAAGTTTTTGCTGATACCTCAGCTCATAAAATATTAAAGGGATATCCTTATTTACAAAAAGCAACGGCCGAAGATTTTGGCCGTGAATTCCTTAGCCTCAAATGTGCCATAAAAGTCGTTAAGGATATAAATGAGGCATTAATGCACATAGAGAAATATTCTACCAAACATTCAGAAGCAATTATATCAGAAAATAAAAAACAATGCAGCCGTTTTATACAGGAAGTGGATGCAGCGGCTGTATATACGAATGCATCTACCCGCTTTACCGATGGTGAAGAATTTGGGTTGGGAGCAGAAATAGGCATTTCAACGCAAAAGCTGCATGCGCGCGGACCTTTCGCGTTGGAAAAACTGGTTACCGAAAAATGGATCATTAAAGGAAATGGCCAGGTGCGTTGATTTGCTGCCGGCTCGCTCAGCCTGGAAATGAACGGGTGTTTGGTGGATGGAAAGAAAAGTGCAGCTGCTGAATTTCTATATTTAAAAAAAGGAATCTTATTTTAAAATCGGTTTGCTGTTATTTGTTTCGGCATATTTTCTGATAGAAAGTGACAGAAAGTTTTTTAAGTAGAGCAATGATAAATAACCCTGAAATCATACTCCGACCGTCAACGGTTGATGACCTCGAATTCTTCTTTCAATTCCAACTGGATGAAGAAGCCATTCATTTGGCTGCTTTCACTCCCAAAAACCCGGCCGACAAATCAGCCTATCTAATGAAATATTCAAAACTGCTGGACGAGCCAACGGTAAATATGCGCACCATCATGTTTGACAACAGGATCATAGGAAGTATTTCGAAGTTTGAAATCGAAGGACATGCAGAAATTACCTATTGGATCGATAAATCTTTTTGGGGTAAAGGTGTGGGTACAGCCGCACTTAAAAGCTTTTTGGATATTGAAAAGGCAAGACCGATTTTCGGCAGGGTAGCGTTTGATAATTATGGCTCGCAAAGGGTTTTAGAGAAATGTGGTTTTGTAAAAATTGGCAAAGACAAAGGTTTTGCAAATGCACGAAAGGCAGAAATAGAAGAATTTATTTACCGGTTGTGACTGTCGCATCGTTATCTTAGAAACGCTGTGGAGGAAAGCAGAAAAGAATGGGACTAATATAATATTGCAGTAAACCAACAAATAGTCAGGATTCTCATTCTTCTTCTTTTCCTCCTAAGCCTTAATTGGTAAAGAAATTTGTTACTTCTTTATCTGATAAAAAAAAGGTTTTTGAGAAAATAAAATTACCAGGTTTAATTTTTTTTGTTTTAAATTTCGCCAATTAATGGAGTCTATTCTTAAAAGAAATAATGTAAACATAAAGGGTAAAGGCAGCCAGCCGATGATGTTCGCCCATGGTTTTGGTTGCGATCAGCATTCGTGGCAATTCATTGTTGATGCTTTCGCCGAAGATTATAAGATCATTTTATTTGATTATGTAGGAGCGGGTAAATCAGACCTGTCTGCTTTTGATCCTGAAAAATACAGTACGCTCGATGGATACAGTGAAGACGTTTTGAATATTTGTGAAGCACTGGATTTGCGGAATGTCATTTTTGTAGGACATTCAGTGAGTAGTATCATCGGCATCCTGGCAGCGAATAAGAATCCGCAATATTTTGACAAGCTTATCCTTATCGGGCCTTCTCCGCGGTATTTGAACGATGAAGGATACCATGGCGGTTTTGACAAAAAAGATCTTGAGAATCTTTTTGAATTTATGGATAGCAATTATCTCGGTTGGTCAAGTACGATGGCGCCTGCCATTATGGGAAATGCCAGTCGCCCGGAATTGGGCGAATTTCTTACAACAAGTTTTTGTACCACAGATCCTGACATAGCACGCAGCTTTGCCAGAACCACTTTTTATTCTGATAACCGTGACGATCTCAAAGAGGTGAAAATTCCAAGTCTTACGCTTCAATGCAGGGAAGATATTATTGCGCCAGAGCAGGTAGGTGAATTTGTAAAAGAAAATACACCTCAAAATACGTTGTATCTTATGCACGCAACCGGTCATTGTCCCCACATCAGCGAGCCTGAAGAAACCATCAGCGCAATTAAAAATTTTTTAAAGTAATTTATGCCGTGCCACAGTTACCCGACCCGGATTTTTTAGCTTCCCTTGCTGATACGGAATTTATTTATCAGAATTCCCCCAGCGGTTATCTATCTATTTTGCCGGATGGAACTATCATCAGGCTTAACCGCACTTTATTAAACTGGCTGGGATACCAGGAAGAAGAAATTTTATATCAGAAAAAGTTTGGGGATGTGCTTTGCAAAGGAGGCGCCATCCATTATGAAATGTTCTTTCGGCCAATGATTACCGTTAACGGAAACATCAGGGAATTCAATTATGAAATTCTACGGAAGGACGGAACAAGTTTTCCCGCTTTAATTAACGGTGAGGGGGTTTATGACAAAAGCGGTAATCTACGGGCAGTAACGCTGGTAATCATGGATATTACGCAACGCAATCTTTATGAAAAGGAATTGCTTAAGGCAAAAGAACAGGCAAAGAGTGAAAAAGAGCGGTTTGAGAATCTCGCAGAAACGTTGCCTGAAATGATCTGGACGATTAATTCTGAAGGTCAATTAACCTATTATAATCAAATGACGCTGAAGTATTTCGGTCTTACAAACAAAACATTGTCAACGGCTTTGATTTTTAGCAGGATTTATTCTTCAGATAAAATAAAACTTTTGCGAAAATGGATGCTTAAAGATCATGAACAGAAAGAGTTCACTGTTGTCCTCCGCTTATTGAATGCTTCTCTTTCTTATGAATGGTTTCGGGTAAATGTGATTGTTCCTGAAAAACACACAAATGATATGAGGTGGTTTGGTACATGCAATAGCATTAACGAACATATCAAAGCGATGAAGCGAAAAGACGAGTTTATCAATATGGCCAGTCATGAATTAAAAACTCCTGTTACCGTTTTGCAAAGTTATCTTCAACTAATGCAACTCTATCCTGTTCCTGATCCGGTGAAAGAATTTGTAGATAAAAGTTTGCACACGCTGAAAAAGTTCCAATTCCTGATCTCGAGCTTGCTTAATGTAGCGGTGATCAACACCGGAGAATTGACATTGAACCTTTCCGTTTTTTCTTTAAATAATTTGTTAGAGTTTACAATTGATCAATTAAGACATACCACCAGTACGCATCAGCTCATCCTTACCATGGAGGCAAAACAAATTTTCGTAAAGGCGGATATGGAAAGGATATCACAGGTCGTGACAAATATTGTAAGCAATGCTATAAAATATTCTCCCGCTGCTTCCTCGGTGGAAATCAAATTTAGTTTTAACGCCGAGACTTCTAAAGCGCAAGTCCGCATCATTGATTTTGGAGTTGGCATTACACCGGAAGATATGAACAAGATATTCGATCGCTACTACAGAGTGGAGATTGAAAAAAATAAACCGGGTCTCGGATTGGGTCTTTATATTTCCCAAAACATACTTCTTGCACACGCGAGCCGGTTAACAGTGGAAAGTGAAATAGGAAAAGGAACCACTTTTTGTTTTTCATTGCCTGAGTATCGGCAGTAGCAATTACAAAGAAAATGCGGTCACGTTTCGGGTGATATGATTATGCTGTCTTATGAGAATGAAAGTTACTAAAAAGATAATTCGGTCATTATTTAGTATCAATCTGCTGGTAATATTTTCCGAGTATTAATCTTAATAATTTAATACCCACCTTTGCATCTTCGAAATTTGAAAAGAATGATGATAAAGATTAATGACAAACATTCATTTGCAATTGACGACGTTTTATTTTCATTTGCTTTGGCGTCTGAAGCTGCCGATGTGTTTGAAGGATATAATACGGTGATAACCGGAATCGGAAAAGTGAATGCTGCATATGAATTGATGAAGACCGTTCACCAGAAAAGACCGGCAATAATTGTAAATCTCGGTTCTGCCGGCAGTAATTATTTTAAGAAAGGAGGCGTCATTTGTTGCAACAAATTTGTTCAAAGAGATATGGACGTGCGTGGACTCGGATATGAGCAATATGAAACGCCGCTGTCGGGATTGCCGCCTGTTCTGGAATATGGGTTATTATTAGATGATGTGCCACAAGGTATTTGCGGAACCGGCGATTCGTTTGAAATGGCTCATTCAGCCACAGTGTACAATGTGGTGGATATGGAGGCTTATGCTTTGGCAATGGTGGCTATGAAAGAAAATATTCCTTTCGTATGTCTAAAATATATTTCCGATGGCGCCGATGGAAATGCCGCGGGCGACTGGACTGTGCAGGTTCACAGAGCAGCCGAAGCCTATGGCAATATTTTGAGATTGAATAACGATGCGATTGTGGTTTAGCAGTCCCTGTTGGGCTGTTTTAAGGAGGCGCTTATATTATTGTCTGTTTAATCTGCTGATCTTCCTGTAATGAAAAAGAGCCGTAATGTGGAGAAATGAAAAGTGTTACTGAATAAGTATTCAAAACTTAACAGTGTCTTGCCAGGTTTCAATATAGAGTAAACCTACTTCAAATAGCGCTTTTTAAATGCAGAAGGATTTTCGCCTGCAATTTTTCTGAATAGTTTATTGAAATAGGAGAGGCTTTCAAATCCTACTTCGTAACAGGTTTCAGAAATCGTTTTATCCTGCAAAAGAAGTGTTTTCGCCTGGGTGATACGGTACTGGTTTACAAAATCTGTAAAGGTCATTTTGGTTTGTTTTTTAAAATAACGACAAAATGCCGCCGTACTCAAATGCACACTGGAGGCTACTTTATTGACGTCAGGTGTATTATCAAAATTTGCCTGGATGTATTCGTAAACAGCCCCCATTCTTATTTTATCATTCAAAAATAAGCTGACACTTGTGTCCCGGTCATTCAACTCAATTACTTCATCAGATAATGCCAGGATCTGGAATATTTCAAGTAAGCATAAGAGCTGCTTAAATTTCTCCATGCTTTGCAAAGCCTTTAATTTTTCTGCGACAATATTTTTTGTATCACCTATGAAAGCAAGACCAAGATGTGCCTTTTTAAAAAGTGCCTGGATGTTGTTTAGTTCCGGAGCTTCTTTGAAAGCTTCACCCAAAAAGTACTCTTTAAACTGGATAACAATTTGCCTGTATTCCGTTTTCAATTCATAATCAAAATTCAGATGCGGAATGTTGGCGCCTATCAAAACCAAATCGCTTTCCATATAGTTGGATATATGCTGACCCACATGCCTGATGCCGGTTAGTGCTTCTACATACACCAATTCAAACTCCGGGTGGTAGTGCCAAAAAAAATTCTTTCTTAAGCTCGGATTAAAAAGTTTAAAGGATTGCCCGGGATTCGGCACTACTACTTCTTTTTGGATTTTCATACTCTGAAATTGTATTAACTAATTAAATTTACTGTAAACTATGTCAATAGAGAGCAAAAGGAGGTCATTCAGGATGTTTATATC
>JAICYZ010000128.1 GCA_025933935.1 Chitinophagaceae bacterium | reverse complement strand
GTCGGTATGGGCATCGGGAGATCCAGCCCTTCCTGTGAAGTCCATTTGCCGGTTCCTTTTGCTCCGGCTTTATCCAGGATCATATCTACCAGGTAATTATTGGTTTTGTCATCTTTCTTTTCGAAAATCGCTGCAGTGATTTCCAATAAAAAAGATTTCATATCGCCACTGTCCCAGGCTTTAAAAACCTCGTGAAGCTCTTCGTTTGAAAGGCTTAAACCATGATGCATCAGGTCATAGCATTCGCTGATGAGTTCCATAATCGCATACTCTATACCGTTATGTACCATTTTTACATAATGGCCGGCTGCCTGATGGCCAAGGTATGCCACACATGGCTCACCATTTACTTTCGCAGCTACTGCTTTTAAAATTGGAGCCACTTCTTTGTAAGCTTCTTCATCACCGCCGGGCATAATGCTCGGACCTTTTCTTGCGCCTTCTTCACCTCCTGAAATCCCGATTCCCATGAAATGAAAACCTACATTTTTTAATTCATTGATTCTTCTTAAAGTATCTGTGTAATGTGAATTTCCTCCATCAATAATGATATCACCTTTTTGCAAAAGAGGCTTCAGTTCATTGATGACACTATCCACCGGATTTCCTGCCGGCACCAGCATCATTAATTTCCGTGGCGTTTTTAACTGATCGACCATTTCTTTTAAAGTATTCACTCCTTTGACAGTTGTTCCTTTGGTTGCTGAAGCTTCAAAAGCGGTCGTCTTATCAGGATTTTTATCATAACCAATCACAGAAAAACCATGATCAGCCATGTTCAGCAACAGATTGCGTCCCATTACACCAAGGCCGATCATTCCAAAATCGTATTTCTTTTCTTCCATAAAAAAAATTATTTGATGGTAAAATTAATGAAAATGGATTTGCTTTTAGCTTGAACGTAGGAGTTGAGCATTTACAGCAAACAAACTTTTATGATGAAATCTTCATTTATCCTATTAAGAGGGGAAGTTTTTTTTCTGGAAAATTCATGCTATTAAAAGCACGGATTATTCAATTAAAGCATAAAACATTTTTTGTGTTACTCGCATAACTTTTTAATTTAGCATAGGAATAAAAATTTCAGCGTCTTTGATCACATTATTCCTTTCGTGAGAAAAATTCGAATTTCTGATTGAGAAGCCTGTAGAGATGTACTCGTTTTAGATTTCCTTTAAAACAATTCATATGATTTCTCCCAAGCGCTTTCGAAATTTCGTCATGGTGATGATTTTAGTAGCTTCCCCTTGTCTGCATTCGTGTACTACTACAAGAATTGTTTCGAAATACGATTCTGATACTTTTGCAAATAATCCGTTGAATCAAAAAACTACGTGGTCTTTTGCCTGGGGATTAGTTCAGCCGAAAGATATTAATCCAAAATGCGACAGCAGGTTTAATCACCTGGACCAGGTAACTGTAAAAAATAATCTGGGCTTTGCATTAATATCGGTACTTTCTCTCGGTATTGTGATGCCGCAAAGAATTGAATGGGCGTGTGCGCCTTACAGTCCTCCAACAGATTCCCTCGGACATAATTAAAAATATATCAATGACTACGCTGACTAATTTACCGGATGGCATATCATTATTGCCCATTACCAAATGGCAAAATGGACATGAGAATTTTGTACACACATTCAAGGAAAATTGTTCATTCAAACTGAGCATTCCTTCTTCGAAATCTACCAATCCATATTTTGATACAACCAAAAATTTTCAATGGCTTATTCAATATGCGCTTGATCACAATATACAACTGCGCGCCTTGGGCAATGGTTGGTCATTTTCTGAGGTAGCTATATGTGAGGGCGGGCTTGTAGATACAAAGGGGCTTCGCCTGACTTTTAATCTGAAAAATTCTTTTGTATCACCGGAATATCTACAAAAAGGAGGAGACGCGGGGAATCTTTTTTTTAGTGAATGCGGTATCAGTATTCTTGATCTGGATGAGAAACTTGAACAAGATTCCAATCCCCGAAGATCACTGAAAGCTTCGGGTGCAAGCAATGGTCAAACAATTGCGGGGTGCACTTCTACCGGCACACATGGTTCTGCCTTCAATGTAGGTGCCGTACATGATTCGATTGTCGGTTTGCATATTGTTGTTGGTCCCAATCGGCATGTGTGGATTGAGAAAAAATCGAACCCGGTTGCCTCTGATGACTTTATAAAATGGTTGGGCGCAGAAGCGATTAAAGATGATGATATGTTTAACGCCGCTGTAGTAAGCTTTGGTAGCTTTGGATTTATTCATGGCATACTAATAGAAACTGAACCGATCTTTCTTTTGGAACAATATCGTACAGGCAATATTGTTTACAATGATTCTTTGAAACAGGTGATGAATCACCTTGATTTTTCTTCCATTCAAAATCAACTTCCATCCTCGCCCGATGCTGATGCAGGAGAGTTGTATCATTTTGAAATACTGGTAAATCTGCAGATGTTCGAGCCTGATAATCCACAAAAAGGAGTTTATTTCAAAACCATGTACAAAGTTCCTTACCGCAATGATTATACGAAAATTGTCGTAAATGATAACGGGTTTACCTATGGCGATGACTTGCTTGGCGTGGTGGAGAGCGTACTTGATGGACTTGGGCCCGGGTTATCATCTTTACTTGTTCCAGGATTGGTAAACAAATTATTTCCTTTGGCTTTTACCGCCAATCAAAGCATGACAGGAACGATTGGTGAAACATTTAGTAATACCAAGTTCAGGGGGAAAGCCGCCAGCGCTGCTATTGGAGTTCAGGCAGATAGTGCCAGCGCGGTTTTGGAAGAAATTGTGGCCATAAACAAAGCTACTCCTTTTGCAGGCGCCCTTGCTTTGCGTTATGTAAAAGGAACAGACGCCCTGCTTGGGTTTACACATTTTCCTAAAACCTGTATCATGGAATTAGACGGTGTGGACTGTGATTTATCAAGAAGCTTTATTGAAAAAGTATGGGAAAGGCTTGATGAATTAAACATACCTTTTACCATGCACTGGGGCAAATTCAATTTCGGCCTTACGCCTTCATTGGTTAATAAAATGTACGGAGACAAGATTAGAAAATGGAAATCGTGCAGGAAGCAGCTTTTATCAGAAGAGGTTCAAAAAGTTTTTACAAATAATTTTATGCTTCAATGTGCATTGTGTGATTAGCAGCTGTAATCTTTAAATTCAGTTTATTGAAGTCTCTCGTTAGTAATTTTCGGTTTTGTTAATCCCTGATTCTGTATTCACCTTACATCCCTACCTTTGCAGAATGAAAAAGAAAATAGTTTTTTATTCAGTTTTCTTTGTACTGCTGATCTCCATGTTTTATTTTTTACTCTCTTTTACAAAAGGTTTTTTTGATGTAAAGCTTCCGGTAATGAGTTATGTGCAGGACTTTTCATTCACCGATCAAAACGGACAAACGATCACACAAAAAAATATTGATGGGAAAGTTTATGTGGCCGAATATTTTTTTACCACGTGCAAAGGCATATGCCCAAAGATGAATTTCAATATGAAAGGCGTTTATGATAAGTTTAAGGATCATGACGATTTCGCCATTATTTCTCACACATCCATGCCTGAAACGGATTCTGTTCCGTTACTAAAAGCGTATGAACAAAAAATGATTGGAAGCGATCCTCATAATCCAGCTAAGTGGTATTTTGTAACCGGAAGTAAAGATTCTTTATACAAAATGGCACGTCAGAGTTACCTGCTCGATAATGATAAAAACAACAGCGAAAATATACAGGAAGCTTTTATTCACACCCAGTTTTTTGCATTGATTGACAAACAAAAAAGAGTACGTGGCATTTATGACGGATTAAAACCTGATGAAATCGCACGGCTGGAAAAAGACATTTCTAAATTGTTGAAGGATAAAGACGCTTAAAGTTTTTCCTTTAGACAAGTTATCGTAAACGAACAATTATCATCGTTTTTGACTTTTCTAAAAACGTATATCAGGTTATGTTCTATATTCAATAAGAAACACTGATTTTTACTTACCATTTGCAGTACTGTGAACGTGTTGAATCAATTACCATCGTCAGTAAACCAACAAATATTCTAAATTTCTATTCCGCCAAATCTAAAACTCCGCATTCTTCGGAAAGCGAGGAAAAGGAATCACATCACGGATATTTGTCATTCCTGTCACAAAAAGCATCAGACGCTCAAAGCCAAGACCAAAGCCGGCATGCGGTACCGTTCCGAATCTCCGCGTGTCCAGGTACCAGTTCATTTCCTCGACCGGAATATTCATTTCACGCATTCTTTTTTCCAAAACATCCAGTCTTTCTTCACGCTGCGAACCGCCAACTATTTCGCCAATTCCCGGCGCTAAAATATCCATAGCAGCGACTGTTTTGCCATCATCATTTTGGCGCATGTAAAATGCTTTGATTTCTTTTGGATAATTGATCAGAATTACCGGTTTTTTAAAATGTTTTTCTACTAAATATCGCTCGTGTTCGCTTTGCAAATCGATCCCCCATTTATCAACCGGATATTGAAATTTCTTTTTCTTATTTGCTGCTGAATTTTTCAGTATTTCTATTGCTTCAGTATAAGTCAGCCTTTCAAAATCATTATTGGTGACGAATTCCAGTTTTTCTATCAAACGCATTTCACTGCGTTCATTCTGCGGTTTCTGTTTTTCTTCTTCTGTCAATCTCGTAGCTAAAAAATCAAGATCTTCACGGTTATTTTCCAAAATATATTTAATAATATATTTGATAAATTCTTCCGCGAGATTCATGTCATCTTCCAGATCAGAAAAAGCCATTTCAGGTTCTATCATCCAGAATTCTGCTAGATGTCGCGCAGTATTCGAGTTTTCCGCACGAAACGTTGGACCGAAAGTATAAACATCGCCCAAAGCCAATGCTGCAAGCTCCGCTTCCAATTGTCCGCTCACCGTCAGGTTTGTTGGTTTTCCAAAAAAATCTTCTTTATAATTAATGCTTCCATCTTCGTTTTTCGTAGGATTTTCCAGGTCAAAAGACGTTACATGAAAAGTTTCTCCCGCCCCTTCTGCATCAGAAGCAGTAATAATTGGAGAATGCAGATAAACAAATCCTTTCTGGTTGAAAAACTGGTGGATCGCAAAGGCAAGCGAATGTCTGATTCTGAAAATCGCCCCAAAAGTGTTGGTACGAAAACGCAGATGCGCAATTTCTCTTAAAAATTCAAGGCTGTGCTTTTTTGGTTGAAGGGGAAATTTTTCCGCATCACTATCGCCGAGAACTTCTGCTTTTTGTGCTTTTAATTCCACTTTTTGGCCTTTACCAAGAGAAGCTACTAAAATTCCTGTTATTTTTAAAGCCGCACCGGTAGTAATTCTTTTAAGCAGCGATTCATCAAATTTGCCAAGTTCAAGTACGACCTGAAGATTGGAATTGGTGCTGCCGTCATTTAATGCAATAAACTGGTTGTTTCTGAATGTCCTCACCCAGCCCATAACTGTTATTTCGCGGTTTAATAAATCACCTTCCAGAACTTCTTTAATTCGTACTCTTTTGTTAAACATTTCTTTTTTTTTAGAAACGCAAATATAAAGTAACCACCTAAAATTTTTGGCGTAATCCTTGTTTTATCAGTATTTTAAGAGTGAAAAGCATCTATAGTTCAGTCGTTTGGGAGCAGCACATAAAAAGAAAAAAATTTCTCGTTTTATTATTTTAATGTAATATTGCATCAGATTAAAGCTGACTAGTTTTCCTTTTGCTACGATTACATCAGTATTAACGAATCCATTCCAAATAAAAATATTCAAATTTAGATTTTACAACTCAATTAGTGTTTTTGACTATTAATCTATACGTCTCTTTATGTATGACATCCTACAACTGAACGATATGCTCGTTCCAGAGTTGCTTGATATTGCTGAGCAACAAAATATAACTGACACAAATAATTTAGAAAAACAGGAATTAATTTATAAAATTCTTGATAAACAAGCATCTATGACACCCGATGAAAAGAACGATAAGAAAGAAGCTGTTGCCGAAAAGCCAAAGCGTAAACGCATCGTAAGATCTGCGGCTAAAAAAGAAATTGCCGGCAACATTCCTGAGGATGAAACCATCGTTGAAGAAAAACAACCGAAGGCAAAAAAAGCAGAAGAAAAGAAAAAACCGGTGAAGAAACAAAAGGAGGAAGTTGCGGTAAAACCGGAATTTGATTTTTTTGCCGATGATGATGAGGATGATCATGTAGAGCGCCTTGCAGACCCGAAAACCATTGCACCGGCGTTAATAGAATTACTGAAAAGTGAAGATGAGGAAGAAGCGGAAATCCTGCCACCTTTGGCTCCTTCAAATGGGCATGGACACCATCAGAAAAATAACTTCGGTCAGAAAAAAGAACCTTCTTTTAATATCGAATTTGATGGAATTATCCTGGCAGAAGGTGTGTTGGAAATGATGCCCGATGGTTACGGTTTTTTAAGAAGCAGCGATTATAATTATCTTTCTTCTCCGGATGATGTTTATGTTTCTCCTTCTCAAATAAAATTATTTGGTTTAAAAACCGGCGATACCGTTTACGGTTCTGTACGTCCGCCAAAAGAAGGTGAAAAATATTTTGCTTTATTAAAAGTAGAAACAATTAACGGAAAAGGACCTGATGAAGTTCGTGATCGTGTTCCGTTTGATTATCTGACACCTTTATTTCCTTTTCAAAAACTGAATTTATTTACTTCACCTAATAATTTGTCGACCAGGATTATCGATCTGTTTACTCCGATTGGAAAAGGTCAGCGCGGATTGATCGTTGCGCAGCCCAAAACCGGTAAAACGATGTTGCTGAAAGAAATTGCGAATGCAATTGCAGCCAATCATCCGGAATGTTATTTAATGATTGTTTTGGTGGATGAAAGACCTGAAGAGGTTACCGATATGGAACGCAGTGTGAAAGCTGAAGTGATCGCTTCTACATTTGATGAACCTGCAGAAAAGCACGTGAAAGTAAGTACAATGGCTTTGCAAAAGGCAAAACGTTTGGTAGAATGTGGGCATGATGTGGTGATTTTGCTGGATAGTATTACGCGTTTGGCCCGTGCACATAATACCGTTTCTCCGGCAAGCGGAAAAGTTTTATCCGGTGGTGTGGAAGCGAATGCGATGCAAAAGCCAAAACAGTTTTTTGGAGCTGCGCGTAAAATTGAAAATGGCGGTTCTTTGACAATTATCGCAACAGCTTTGGTCGATACCGGAAGCAAAATGGATGAAGTGATTTTTGAAGAATTTAAAGGAACCGGTAATATGGAATTGCAGCTTGACAGAAGATTATCGAACCGCAGAATTTTCCCCGCAATAGATATTATTTCTTCTTCTACCCGTCGCGATGATTTGCTGCTTGATAAAGACGTATTACAGAGGATGTGGGTATTGCGTAATCATATGGCAGATATGAACCCGGAAGAAGCCATTAATACTTTGATGAAAAATATGAAAGGAACAAAAGATAATGCAGAGTTTCTGACTTCGATGAATGGATAAAAAAGGCGGTTTTTTAAATTTTCCTATCGCTTGATTAGGAATAAAAATTTTAAATATTTCTTCCTTTACCGGATATTAACATAAGAACAAAACCCGCTATTCTGGCGGGTTTTTTATATTCACATTATTTCCTCAAACGATTTATGTATGTGTAGGTCATATAACAGTTTGATTATTGCTATCGCAATGCCGATACACTAACGGTTTTTTTAATAAAGTATAATGCTTGAGTTTGCAACATAAACAATGACTCTTCGAACCGTTTTTTTGTTTTCCTGAAAAGACATTCATTTACAAAATCCTTTCAAACTCAACCGGCAACAGTTTTTCGAGGTTTAAATGCTTGAGGCGTCAATGATTTCTATTCCAACAATTTTATCGTTTTCGCCAATATCCAAAACCATTTCATTAGAAACTCTTTTATTAATTATTTCGCCACCACGTGAAGGCTCAATCATCAAATATAAAAGATCTGTTTTGCTATCGTATTGTATTGTCATTATTCAAAATTTTCCATAAAAAACATAAACGGTAATGGTTATTAAATTTTGTTCTTCAATTAAATAATACACTTCCACTTTTTTTTCTTCGAAATATTTTTGAAGTCGGTAATTATGGAAAGGAAATATTTTTGATTTTCCTAATCTTCCATATTTGGCCGAAATACTGTTACCCGTTTCTAATACTTCTATAATTTCATTTTCAGTAGCTCTGCGTTCATTTGCTCTTTCTAGTGTATGAGGAGCAATCTGAAATTTCATCAAATGAAGTTACCTGTTTTGTTTCAAATCCACCTTTATCTGAAGTTCGTCCAATTGCTTATCATCAATCGTAGAAGGTGCATCAATCATTACATCCCTTCCTGAATTGTTTTTTGGAAATGCAATAAAATCCCTGATTGATTCGCTGCCGCCGAGAATCGCACAAAGCCTATCAAATCCAAAGGCAATACCGCCATGAGGAGGAGCGCCATATTCAAAGGCGCCCAGCAAAAATCCAAATTTGTGCTGTGCTTCTTCTTTGCTCATTCCCAAAGCAGCAAACATCTTTTCCTGCAGATCTCTTTGGAAAATCCTGATAGAACCTCCGCCGATCTCATTGCCGTTTAAAACCATGTCATACGCGTTGGCTTTAATTTTTGAATAAGGATGCTGCAGGTATTTTTCTGAATTTTCAATCAAAGGATTATTGTTGATCATCACCTGAATGTCTTCGGGTTTTGGCGACGTAAATGGATGATGACGCGCCACCCAACGGTTGCTTTCTTCATCGTATTCAAACAAAGGAAAATCAAGAACCCATAAAAGCTTGAATTCATCCGCTTTGCGCAATCCCAATCTATCGGCCATGTATAAGCGTAAATCGCTGATCGCTTTTCTTGTCCGCTCTTCTTTTCCGGCGAGAATTAAAATTAAATCGCCGGATTTTGAATCGCAAAAAGAAGCAAAATCTTTTAACTGAGATTCATTATAGAACTTATCAAAACTGCTTTTCAACGTTCCATCGGGATTTACTTTTATAAAAGCCAGGCCCTTCATTCCTATCTGTGGACGCTTTACCCATTCTACCAGTTCGTCTGTCTGTTTCCTGGAATAATCGCTGCCCCCCGGAACAGAAATGGCTACAATCGTTTCTGCTTCATTGAAGACCGCAAACTCCCCCCGTTTCAGTGTTTCCAGGAAAATCTTATTTTCAGATTTTAAATTTTTTACCTTCATATCAAACCTGATATCCGGTTTATCGTTTCCGTAATTCCACATCGCATCTTCCCAGGACATTCTTTCCACCGGCTGTTTGTAATCAATATTTTTTACTTCTTTAAAAATATATTTGATCAATCCCTCAAACATTTGCAGAATATCTTCCTGCTCTACAAACGACATTTCACAATCTATCTGTGTAAATTCAGGCTGACGGTCAGCCCGTAAATCTTCATCACGAAAACATTTTACGATTTGATAATAGCGGTCATATCCGCTGACCATCAGTAGCTGTTTAAATGTTTGTGGCGATTGGGGAAGCGCATAAAATTCGCCTGGATTCATGCGGCTTGGAACCACAAAATCTCTCGCACCTTCAGGCGTTGATTTGATTAAAAAAGGCGTTTCAATATCAACAAATCCATTTTCATACAAATAATTTCTTGTTGCGCGATTTACTGCATATCGCAACTCGAGATTTTTTTTCACCGGGTTTCTTCTCAAATCCAAAAAACGGTATTTCATCCTCAAATCATCACCACCATCGGTATCGTCTTGTATCGTAAATGGCGGAACAGCCGATTTATTCAACACTTTATATTCTGAAACATTTATTTCAATATCACCGGTCGGGATATTCGGATTCTTGTTGCTTCTTTCAGAAACAATTCCTTTTACCTGGATTACAAATTCTCTTCCCAATGGATTTTTATCCAGTTCTTCTGTAAGTTTTTCATTAAATAATAATTGCGTAATTCCATACCTGTCTCTTAAATCGACGAAAGTGATACTTCCAAATTTACGGATGGTTTGCACCCATCCGGCGAGCTTAACTTCTTTGTTAACGTCTTTCAGCCGCAATTCACCGCAGGTATGTGTTCTATACATTTTTTTATTTTTTAAAAGGGCTGCAAAGATATAGCTTATCGCTTTTTTTGTGGTGACAAAAAACAGCAAATGTTGTTTAATTTCGGCGCTGAAAAATATTTTAATTTGGAATCACCTAGTATTAAAAGCAAATTACCCAATACCGGGCAAACGATTTTTACCGTGATGAGCGCATTGGCTGCAGAACACAAAGCAATTAACCTCGGTCAGGGCTCGCCGGATTTCGAAATGAATGAAGAACTAATTGATTTGGTAGCCAAAGCGATGAGAGATGGACATAACCAATACACACACCGCAATGGTTTGCTTTCTTTAAGAGAAGCGATTGCGGCGAAAGTGGATTTCTTATACGATAATAAAGTGAATCCGGGCTCAGAAATTACCGTTACGCCAGGTGGCACTTATGCCATTTGTACAGCGCTTACGGCAGTTTTAAATCCTGCTGATGAAGTAATTGTGTTGGAGCCGGCATATGATAGTTACGTTCCAAATATTGAATTGAACGGCGCAATTCCGATATTGATTCCGCTTGTGTATCCTGATTATAAAATTGATTGGGATTTGATAAAGGAAAAAATTTCTCCGGCTACCAAAATGATTATGCTCAATTCTCCAAACAACCCTACAGGAAGAATACTGGATGAGAATGATATAGCACAATTAAGAAACATTCTGGCGCGAACCGGCATTTTTATTTTGAGTGATGAGGTATATGAACACATCATTTTCGACGGCCGCAAACATGAAAGCATTTTAAAATACCCGGATCTTTTTCAGCGCAGTTTTGTCACTTTTTC
>JAICYZ010000098.1 GCA_025933935.1 Chitinophagaceae bacterium | reverse complement strand
TTTAGATGAAGATTATCTCGACATAATTCCGGAAAATGAAAGAGATTTTGCTTTTCGGATCAATAAAATTTGTGGAACAGAATCACAGGAAGCAATTGTCGAGGAATTGAACAATGCCATCTATTATATTGAAAGGAATGCACATGCAAAAATGTTATTTCACGCGCTTTCAATTCGTTTTTTCCACATTATTAAAGATAATTCGCTAATTTTGGTTCATTAGATTAAGCAAATAGTGCTGGTGATTTTATAGTTTTTTTAAAAGAACCGTCAGGTTGATCATTTTAAATACTGCGGTTCATTCAGCGATAACTTTTAGAATTTTTTTGAACGATATTTTGGTGTGAAATTTAAATTCATTCAGAAAAATCGGCCGGCCTCACGCTAAACCTCTGGTTTTAATTTAATTATTAATTTACTTTTTAACTATTTATATGGGATGTACGAGTTGTGGAACCGGGAAGCCAAATGGATGTAAAAGCAACGGTGGATGTAGTACCGGAGGTTGTAACCGGTTAAATGTGTATGATTGGCTGGCGGATTTACCTATGGATGATAGAGCAAATGCATGTCGAATTTTGGAAGTTTCATTCAACCAGGGAAGCCGTAAAGATTTTTATAGAAATAACACCGCCAATATTTTCACAAAGGGCGATATCATCGCTGTTGAGGGAGTAAGTGGTTTTGATGTAGGAACTGTAAATGTTACCGGAGAATTAGTGAGGCTTCAGCTAAAAAAGAAAAAAGTTGATGAAAATAGCCCGGATATTAAAAGAGTTTTGAGGTTGGCTACAGATAATGATATTGCCAAATGGAAAGAAACGAAATTGCGTGAAAAACAAGTCCTGATCAGGAGTCGCGCAATTGCCCGGCAATTGAAGGTTGACCTCAAAATGTCGGAAGTTGAAATTCAGGCGGACGCAAGAAAAGCTACCTTTTATTATATCGCAGATGAAAGGGTGGATTTTCGTGAATTAATTCGCATTTATGCCACCGAGTTTAAGGTAAAAGTAGAAATGAAACAAATTGGCGCCCGCCAGGAAGCAGGAAAAGTCGGGGGAATTGGGAGTTGCGGTCGAGAACTTTGTTGCAGTACGTGGTTAACAGATTTTAAAAGTGTTAATACGAATGCTGCTCGTTACCAGAACCTTAGCATCAATCAAACAAAATTAAGCGGCCAATGCGGGCGTCTCAAATGCTGTTTAAATTATGAGTTGGACACCTATCTTGATGCCTTACAACATTTTCCTGATGATGCCGACGTAATTGAAGTGGCTAAAGGCCGTGCTTTTTTAGTCAAAAAAGATATTTTCAGAAACTTGATGTGGTACACGATGGCGGACAGTACCAAACATTATCCATTGACTATTGAAACTGTAAAGAAAATAAAAGATCAAAACAGCAAGGGCATTAAACCAGAAGCTCTTGAAACCGTAGAAATCGTGAGTGGAAAACCAAAAGAGGTAGAACCTGAATTTGTAGATGTAGTAGGTCAAATTACACTCAAATCGCTGGAGAAAAATAACAGGAAAAGGAAAGAGACCATAGGAAAAGGAACTATAACCGATAAAGGAACTGCCAATAGAAGACAACCGAAAAAGACATCGTCTGGGAGACCACAGCAACATACTCAAAATCAGAAAAATAATTCAAAGGGAAACAACAACAGGAATCGTCCTCCAAAAAAGGGAAACGCATAAAAAATAATTTCAAAAACTTTCGTGGTATTAAGAATCTATTGAGTTACTTTGCTTACCCCGTATTTTATAGCGGGCTTTACAGCTTGACTTCACTAATTACAATTCGATGCTTTTACTGCTTTTGCTGTCAGTAGAAGAAGTTTTTTACTTATAATATAGCTGGTTTTCTATTTCTTCTCTTACTACATCCGGCACCAGGTAGCGTATCGATTTCTTCTGGCCGATCATTCCCCGAATTTGCGTACTCGAGATATCGAGAAGGGGAGCGTCTAACAAGATCTGTTTTTCATTTAACTTTTGGCTATCGATTTTAAAACCCGGCCTTTCATAAATAACAATGGTATAATTCTTTAATAAAACGTTCGAATTTTTCCACTTATTAATATTTTGAAAACTATCGCTTCCCATAATTACTGAAAATTGATCTTCCGGCTGCTTGTCAGCCAGATAAGTAAGAGTATCAATTGTATAAGAAGGTATTGGAAGCTTAAATTCAATGTTGGAAGTACGCATTTTCTTTTCGCCTTCAATTGCCAGATCAATCAGATGTTTCCGATGGTGTTCATTGATCAAAGAACCTTTGTCTTTCAGCGGATTTTGTGGAGAAACAACAAACCAAATTCGGTCAAGGGTTGTATAATTGGCAATATAGCTGGCGATTATTAAATGACCATTATGAACTGGATTAAACGATCCGAAGTACAATCCAATTTTCATTATTTAGATTTAGAAGTTTCAATTTCATCAACAAAAATTTGCTCCGCTTCGTCTAATCTGAGGCTGAGTGAGTAGCCGGCAACGAGAATATAAATCGGATCGCCAAGCGGTGCCTTTTTCCAAACAGTTACTTCCTCCTCGGGTAGACATCCCATTTCCATTAATTTCAAAATTATTTCATGATTTTCAAAAGACTTAATTTTTACTTTTGTTCCTGTTTTTACCTGCGATAATTTCATACCTGCAAATTTCACCTAAAAAATCTTTTGACTTAAAAAAACACGACAATTGGCCACTATAAATTTTTCTAACCACAACGTCCCCGCTCCTTTAAAAGATAAACTTTTCGCTAAAACGTTTCTTTCAACTGTTTTTACCCGGGAAAACGTCGAGTTCAAATCTATTAGTTACATTTTTTGCACGGATGAGTATTTGCTTGAGCTAAATAAGAAATATTTGAACCACGATACATTAACCGATATCCTAACCTTTACTCTTTCCGGCGTTTCCCTCCCGATTATTTCAGAGATATACATAAGCGTTGAAAGAGTAAAAGAAAATGCACAAATTCATAAAGTAGACTTCTTACACGAACTATATAGGGTTATGATTCACGGAATACTGCATTTGTGTGGTTATAACGATCACACGGTTGAAGAACAGCAAGAAATTAGAAATAAAGAGAACTTTTATCTTATTCAAACCGGATTGTTTTAATGTTCCACGTGAAACATTTGTAAAAGTGTTAGCTTTTGTTTCACGTGAAACATTTATTCATAAAAAATCAATGCGGTATTTTTGCAAAATGTTTCCAAAATATGATGTTATAGTAGTAGGAGCTGGCCATGCCGGATGTGAAGCTGCCGCTGCTGCCGCCAATTTGGGCAGTTCGGTTCTGCTTATTACAATGAATATGCAAAATATGGCTCAAATGAGCTGTAATCCAGCAATGGGTGGCATTGCAAAAGGTCAAATCATTCGGGAAATAGATGCACTTGGAGGATACTCTGGCATTGTTTCCGATGAAAGCATGATCCAGTTCAGAATGCTGAATAAAAGTAAGGGGCCTGCAATGTGGAGTCCACGGACTCAAAACGACAGGATGCTTTTCTCAAGCAAATGGCGTTTAATGCTTGAAAACACTCCTAATCTTGATTTCTACCAGGACTCGGTAATTGGATTATCAAAAAATGGAAATAAAATAACCGGTGTAAAAACTGCTCTTGGTCATGAGATTCTTGCAAAATCCGTTGTTCTTACAAATGGAACCTTTTTGAATGGTATTATCCATATAGGAGAAAAACAATCAAAGGGTGGAAGAGTGGCAGAAAAGGCTTCAGTTGGAATTACAGAACAGTTGATAGAATGGGGATTTGAAAGTTCCCGTTTGAAAACCGGAACTCCACCCCGCGTTGATGGCCGCTCACTGGATTATTCTGCAATGGAAGAACAAAAGGGAGATGAAAGCATATCGGGTTTTTCCTTTTTGGATAGCAAAAAGCCTGGTAAACAAAGAAGTTGCTGGATTACGTACACTAACAAGGGCGTTCATGAAATTTTAAAGACGGGATTTAAGGAAAGTCCAATGTTCCAGGGAAGAATCAAAGGAATAGGACCAAGATACTGCCCCAGCATTGAAGACAAAATAAACCGTTTTGCTGAACGTGAACGGCATCAGCTATTTATTGAGCCAGAGGGTTGGGACACGGTAGAAGTTTATGTAAATGGCTTTTCTTCTTCATTGCCGGAAGAAGTGCAGTTTCAGGCATTAAAAAAAGTACCAGGTTTTGAAAGTGTGAAAATGTTTCGACCGGGATATGCTATCGAATATGATTATTTTCCTCCCACTCAACTCAAGAGGAACCTTGAAACAAAGTTGATACAAAACCTATTTTTCGCAGGCCAAATAAATGGAACAACCGGTTATGAAGAAGCTGCATGCCAGGGACTAATGGCAGGAATAAACGCGCATCAATCGTGTAATCAGCAGGAAGAATTTATTCTTAAACGGAATGAAGCATACGTTGGAGTTTTAATCGACGATTTAATAAATAAAGGAACAGATGAGCCATATCGGATGTTTACAAGTCGCGCTGAATACAGAACTTTATTGCGACAGGATAATGCAGATTTGCGCCTGACCGAAAAAAGTTTCAGAATTGGGTTGGCTTCGCAGGAAAGAATGGATGGGGTAATTGTGAAGAAAAATCAAATAAAGGAAATTATTGACATTTTGCAACAAATAAAATTAGAACCTTCGGAGATTAACGGCTTTTTGCTGGAAAACTCTTCTTCACTTGTTTCGGAAAGAACAAAAGCGGCTCAGATCTTATTGCGACCGGGCATCGGCTTACAAAACCTTATTGAACGAGTTCCTACTGTAAAAAAAGAATTGAACGGTTTTATGGAAACTTCCGTTGAACAGGCGGAAATACAAGTAAAATACCAGGTATATCTTCAAAAAGAGGAAGAGTTAATTAGTAAAATGAGTGCTCTGGAAGATCAGGTTATTCCCGATAGTTTTAATTATGAAAACATATCTTCCCTTTCTAATGAAGCGCGGCAAAAATTTAAAAAAATCAGGCCGCAAACACTCGGTCAGGCAAGCAGGATCAGCGGTGTAAATCCGAGTGACGTGCAAATATTAATGGTGTATATGGGGCGGTAATCTACTGTATAATCAACGTTATATTAATAATTTATGAAGATAAAACTAGCAGAAGCACTTAAAAAAAGCGAGGTATTCGAACAGATCCAAAACTATCTTGAACAGCAGGGGTTTAATGTTACTAATTCTGATGAGACGCGTCCTTGGGGCGGTTTTTTTGTGATCGATGAGAATCAGTCACAAAAATTTATCAACTTCTTTTTTAATGATGTTCCTGATTCGGATAAAATCAGCCAGGGGAAAATAAGCCCAAAGATTTTGGTAGTGGCCAAGGAAAAAAGACTCAGCTGGCAATTTCATCACCGACGCGCTGAACTTTGGAAAGTGATCTCCGGGGAAGTCGGTGTGGTAACCAGCGATACCGATGAAGAGAACGAGCTCCAAACAAAAAAAGAAGGAGACATTATCGTTTTGAGAAAAGGCGAACGTCATCGGCTGGTTGGTTTGGAAACCTGGGGAGTTCTTGCTGAAATTTGGAAACACACCGACAAGAATTATCCAAGCGACGAAGACGATATTGTCAGAGTTCAAGACGATTTCGGCCGATAAACGAAGAAGAAATATTATATAATTTATTTATATAACAATTGTCTTAATCCTTTGCTATTATTAAAAATATTTTCTCGTAATTTGTGTAAGCGCTGCTTTTACGAATTATTATGGATAATAAAATCACCACTCTTAAGGAAATTGCAACCCGTTTGAAATTTTCAGTTTCTACTGTATCGCGCGCGCTGCATAACCACCCGAGTATCGGCTTAAGAACGACGGCACAAGTACAACAACTCGCAAAAGATTTAGGCTACGAACCAAATCAGACAGCTGTGCTTTTTAAGCAACAGAAAACAAACACTATTGGTGTCATTTTGCCAAACCTGAAAGAAGAATTTTTTTCACAAGCGATCAACGCGATTGAAGATGTGGCAAAAGAAAATAAATACAGCGTTTTGATTGGACAATCGCACGATAACGTGGAACAGGAAAAACAAATTATCACTGCGATGAAAAATCACCGTGTTGATGGCTTGATCGTGTCCATTTCAAAATATACCAACAACTACAATCATTTGACGGACATGGAAAAATATAACATTCCTGTTGTCTTTTTCGATCGTGTTCCTGAACTCCCGACGGTTCATAAGGTGTCATCTGATATAGCAGCAGGCACCAAACAAGCAATAGAATTTTTAATTAAAAACGGACACCGGAGAATAGGCGTGATCAATGGTCCGCAAGAAATGAAATCGTGCAGGGAAAGAACGAATGCATACATGGACGTTTTAAAAAAGAAAAGAATTAAAATCGATATGTCTCTTGTAGTAACTACCGATCTTACACAGGAAAAGACTTACCAGGCAATGGATGAATTATTAAAATTGAAACATCCTCCTACAGCCATTTTAGTTATTAATGATTATGTCGCGCTCGATGCCATTCAATTTGCACGCAAAGCAAAATTGAAAATCAATAAAGATATTTGTTTTGTCAGCTATGCCAATCTGCCCATCACCACTTATCTGGAGTTTCCACCACTTGCTTCTGTTGAGCAATTTCCATATCAACAGGCAAAAAAAGCCAGTGAAATCCTATTCAAACTATTGGAAAAATCAAAAAAAACAGTTCCTTCACAAACGAGTTATCAGAATATTTTAATTGAGGGAAATTTGATCGTAAATAAAAAAGATAAAATTTAATGTCAATCCTGCATTATCACAAAACACATTAGTAATGACTGCGGAAAATCAAAATGACACTTCAAGACAATCTTTAAGGCCACCTACGAAAAGAATGTTAGCAAAACTAAAAGAATGCCTTGAAAAAGAATCGTCAAACGTGCAAATGCCTTGCTTACCGGAGGATATGAAATCGTCTCTTGCAGGTCTATACAAACGAGGGTTTATCGACACAAAAATGGAAAAAGTAAATGGTAAAAAAGTTTTGTGTATATATGTTACAGATTATGGTAAAAAATTTCTATCCACTGATAAAGAGCGTGTCATTTAAAACAGAAAACCATACGGTGAAAAATTTATTATGTATTATAAATCTTTCACCGCTTTTCAGCAAAACAACAAATAAATAACTTTCCTCTTTTTATATTTATAAGCAAAACTTTAAAATATTAGATAAATGGAAGAAAACGACCAGGTGATCATAATAGAAGTAATTGTAAATGCACCCATAGAAAAAATATTTGACTTTTGGACAAAGCCCGAACACATTGTTAACTGGAGTTATGCTTCTGACGACTGGCATACGCCAACAGCAGAAAATGATTTAAGGAAAGGTGGCAAATTTTCGTCACGTATGGAAGCAAAAGATGGAAGCATGGGATTTGATTTTGGAGGAGTATATGATGAAGTGATCCAAAATAAATATATTGAATATACGCTTGGAGATGGACGAAAAGTAAAAATAAATTTTACTCGGAAAGGCGATCAGACAGAAATAACAGAAAGCTTTGAAGCAGAAAATGCAAATTCTTTAGAGATGCAAAAGGCCGGCTGGCAGGCAATTCTGAATAACTTTAAGAAATACACGGAGGCGCAATGATATACAGGCCTTGCTTTCTTAACTCCCTTTCAATAGTTTACCTTTGCAAAAATTATTATTGCCCTTAAAAAAGGTAACCTTTTTATTGATCTAATAAAATATGCAACATCTATCCGAACAGGAAATAATCCGAAGAGAAAAATTAAAAGAACTCCAAAAGCTGAACATCGACGCATATCCTGCGGAATTATACCCCGTAAATACAACAGCCTCATTTATTAAAAGTAATTATAAAGGGGAAGAAAATAAAGGTGACTTTACAGATGTTTGCATAGCTGGACGTATCATGAGCATTCGTGATATGGGCAAAGCCGCTTTTGCTGTTTTACAGGATGCAACAGGAAAAATTCAGATCTATATTCGCAGGGATGATATTGCACCTTCTGAAGACAAAACACTATACAACACCGTATGGAAAAAACTCATTGACATCGGCGATATTGTCGGGGTAAAAGGCTATGTTTTTACTACAAAGACCGGGGAAACATCCATTCATGTTTCTGAATTGAAAATTCTTTCAAAATCTTTACGTCCACTTCCGGTAATAAAAGAAAAAGATGGAGAAACTTTCGATGAAGTAACGGATGCAGAGTTCCGCTATCGGCAGCGCTATGCAGATCTGATCGTAAATCCACAAGTAAAAGAAATATTTATCAAAAGGACAAAAATGATCAATGCGATGCGTGCTTTTTTGAACGGGCACGGAGCACTCGAAGTAGACACGCCTGTTTTGCAAAACATTCCCGGAGGCGCGGCTGCACGGCCTTTTATCACCCATCATAATGCTTTGGATGTTCCGTTTTATTTGCGCATTGCCAATGAACTATATTTAAAAAGACTGATCGTTGGCGGGTTTGAATGGGTATATGAATTCAGCCGAAACTTTAGAAATGAAGGGATGGACCGCACCCATAATCCGGAATTTACAGTTCTTGAATTTTACGTAGCCTACAAAGATTATGTGTGGATGATGGAAACTACTGAACAAATGCTGGAACAAACAGCAATTGCTGTAAATGGCTCTGCTAAAGTCTTTTCAGGAAACAAAGAAATTGATTTTACAGCCCCGTACAAAAGAATAACCATGTATGATTCGATCAAAGAATTTACCGGAATAGACATCACAGATAAAAATGAGGAAGGTTTGAGAGAAGTTTGCCAGCAGTTGGGCATCCACGCTGATAAAACAATGGGAAAAGGAAAACTGGTCGATGAAATTTTTTCTGAAAAATGTGAAAGTCATTTTATCCAACCTACTTTCATTATCGATTATCCGGTAGAAATGAGTCCTCTTACTAAAAAACATCGCAGCAAGCCGGGATTGGTAGAGCGCTTTGAATTGATTGTAAACGGAAAAGAAATTGCGAATGCGTATACGGAATTAAACGATCCGATTGAACAAAGAGAACGTTTTGAGGAACAATCAAAATTGATGGCACGGGGAGACGATGAAGCGATGTTTATTGATTATGATTTTTTGCGCGCTCTTGAATATGGAATGCCACCTACAAGTGGTATTGGATTTGGAATTGATCGTTTGGCGATGTTGCTTACCAATCAGCCGTCTATCCAGGATGTATTGTTGTTTCCACAAATGAGACCCGAAAAAAGAGGGGAAGAGAATGAACAAGTGAAAGAAAGTTAATTAAAAAATTATACTAAGTAAATAAAAAAAGGTTGCTTATAAAAAGTTTGCAGCCTTTTTTAGTATTATGATATTTAGTAGTAATTTACTTTTAAAATTATCTGCAATGTGGCGGTTTTTAAATGATTACTTCAGCTTTACGAAAAAAGAAAGACGTGGAATTATCTATATAATTTCCATGATCATTGCTTTGATTTTTTTGTCATTTTTATTTCCATATTTCAGCAAAGAAGGAAGTATCGATACTTCAAAATTTGAAGAAGAAATCGCGCAGTTAAAAATGGATTCTTCCTCGAAAAAACTTTATTCTAAAAATCAACATGAATATCAAAATAATTTTTCTTCAGATGACAAATACGAATCAACAAAAAAAGGAGAACTCTTTTATTTTGATCCAAACATTGCATCAATAGATGATTGGGTAAGATTGGGTATCAGGGAAAAAGTCGCCAACACCATTCACAAATATGTTTCAAAGGGCGGAAAATTTTATAAGCCTGAGGACTTGAAAAAGATCTGGGGCATGAGCGAAACTGATGCAAACCGCCTTATTCCTTATGTTTCTATAAAAAGTACTGACAAAAATTCTTCGCATTTTCATGAAAAACAATTTTCAGAAAAAGCAAGCTATACAAGTAAAAAATCTTTCGATAAAATCGACATCAACTTTGCAGATTCAAATGCTTTTATTGCACTTCCGGGTATTGGAAGCAGACTTGCCAATCGAATTATTTCTTTTAGAGAAAAACTTGGCGGCTTTTATTCAATTGATCAAGTTGGTGAAACGTATTTGCTTCCGGATTCTACATTTCAAAAAATAAAACCGCAATTAATTGTAAACAGTAAAGCAATAAAAAAGATAAATATTAATTCAGCTTCTGTTGATGAAATGAAATCTCATCCTTATATACGATATTATATTGCCAATGCGATTTTTCAATATCGGAAGCAACATGGCAACTTTCAATCGACAGAAGAAATAAAAAAAATCATGACGGTAACAGATGATATTTATAATAAAGCCTTTCCCTATTTAACTACTGATTAATTTGTATAACTGGTAAGAACGCTGGGCAGCTAAATTTTAAACAATATAACAATTGAGCATAAAAATTGTATTTAATATTCCATCAGCAAAGAAAGAAATAATGCGATTTCTTATCTGTAAACGAAGAAGAGAATTTATTCGTTTTATATTGTGCTCCTTAAACCAACAATAATTTATGGATTTTTCTAAAGATGAAATAACCGTGCAGGTAGCAGAAACTGCCAGAGAATTTGCTAATCAGTTTATCCGGCCTGATATGATGATTTGGGACGAAAAACAGGAATTCCCGGTTGACGTTTTGAAAGGATTGGGAAGATTGGGACTGATGGGTGTTTTAGTACCTGAGGAATACGGTGGCAGCGGCTTAAGCTATTTCGAATATGTAGCAGTTATTAGTGAAATCGCCAAAGTTTGTGGTTCGATCGGATTATCTGTAGCAGCGCACAATTCTTTATGCACCGGCCATATCCTTGCGTTTGGAAATGAAGAGCAGAAAAGAAAATATCTACCAAAATTAGCAACTGCAGAGTTTATCGGCGCATGGGGCTTGACAGAACCAAACACCGGAAGCGATGCCGGGAACATGCAATGTATTGCAGAAAAAGATGGTAACGAATGGGTAATCAACGGAACAAAAAGTTGGATCACACATGGAAAAAGCGGTGATGTGGCAGTGGTGATTTGCAGAACCGGTGAACCTCACACAAGAGATAATTCTACTTCCTTTATCGTCCCGCGTGGCACTCCGGGATTTAGCGGCGGAAAAAAGGAAAATAAATTAGGAATGCGCGCCAGCGAAACCGCAGAAATGATATTTGACAATTGCAGAATTCCGGATTCTGCACGCATGGGCGAAGTGGGTGATGGTTTTAAACAAGCGATGAAAGTACTTGATGGTGGCCGCATTTCCATTGCAGCGCTCGGATTGGGAATTGCAAAAGGCGCCTATGAAGCATCAGTACAATATGCCAAAGAAAGGCATCAGTTTGGAAAACCAATTGCAGAATTTCAGGGGATTGCCTTTAAACTGGCAGATATGGCTACAGAAATAAAGGCTGCGGAGTTGCTGATAGATCAGGCATGCGCTTTAAAAATAAAAGGGGAAAATGTAACGAAAGAATCAGCGATGGCAAAATATTACTCCAGTGAAATAGCCGTGAAAGTGGCTACTGATGCGGTTCAGATATTTGGCGGTTATGGTTATACCAAAGATTTTCCTGTAGAGAAATTTTATCGTGATAGTAAGCTTTGCACTATCGGTGAGGGAACCAGCGAGATACAAAAAATAGTAATTGCGAGGGAGGTTTTGAAATGATTTTTACAATTTATTACTAATGATTAAAGAAAGAGTTTATAAAATTTACTACAGAAGAATTGCCCTTATTTCTCCGGTTGCTGACACATCAAAACAATCTAAAAAATAAGAATTAATTATTTGTTAATTTTCCTAAATGTTTTAATTTGTGGTCTAAACTAAAAACATCATTATGAAAAAAGTTACAATTCTCCTTGTTGCCTTTGCAGTAGTTGCGACTTCTTTTGCATCCACTGGCTTTTCTTACGTTCCTAAAAAAGCGTCAGAAATATTATTACCTATTGCTCCAAACACTCAAATTTCTTTGCAAGAGCTATCCGTTATTAGCGTAAAGAATTATGAAAAACTGAGTGGAAAACATCTGAATTTCTTTGAAAAAATGAGTTTCAAAGCGGGTCAAAAAAAATTAAGAAACAGTATAGCGGCCGACGGAACAGTTACCAACACAAAATTGTTGAAAGCAATGTCGGCAGCAGATCCGGGAACAGGTTTTAATATTGGTTGGTTTGCCCTGGGCCTGTTTTTAGGACTTATTGGCGTTCTCTTGTCTTATATTATAAACGGTGATCAGGCTGTGAAGAAAAACCGCCAAAAATGGGCATGGATCGGATTTGGTGTAGCATTGGTTATTGTACTTATTTCTTTACTATAGATATGAGTTAAATACCTTTTAATAGCCGCTTGATAAAAAGCGGCTTTTTTTTAACAATAACTTTTATTTTGTCACGTTAATCTCTTTTATTTAAAAATCACATAAACCAAAATTACTTTTTTTGAAAAAAGTCCTTCTTTTCGTTACGGCATTTGCCATTTTTGCAACCTCTTTCGCAGCTTCGGCGGTTTCTCACCTGCCTAAAAAAGCAACTGAAATTTATTTACCTATCGGAAACCATATGCAAATTTCGTTAATGGATTTTTCGAAAATGAATGTAAAAGATTATGAAAAGATAAGTGGTAAGCATTTGAATTTCTTTGAGAAAATGAGTTTTAAAGCGGGACAAAAAAAATTGAGAAAAAGTATTGCTGAGGATGGAACTGTTACTAATCAAAAATTACTGAAGATGATGTCTGGGGAGGATCATTCCGTCGGCTTTCACCTCGGTGGTTTTGCTCTTGGATTCTTTCTTGGTCTTATCGGTGTTTTAATTGCTTATATTATCACAGGTGATAGAGATGTAGATAGAAACAGAAGAAAATGGGCATGGATTGGTTTCGGCGTGTATGTTGTTTTACTTATTGCGTTGGTAGCGATGATCCTGTCTCTTAATCCAACAGTTTATTAATTTATTTCTTTAAAGCCTTTTCTAAACG
Source organism: Chitinophagaceae bacterium (assembly GCA_025933935.1). Lineage (GTDB taxonomy): Bacteria > Bacteroidota > Bacteroidia > Chitinophagales > Chitinophagaceae > Ginsengibacter. The sequence goes on along the minus strand of JAICYZ010000098.1, from coordinate 318 downwards.
CTATTCTTTTTAAGAATGGCGTTTTTTTTACAAACCGTATTTTGCGCTTATTGCTAACATTCTTTCAATTGGTTTTTTAGAAGCCATTCGTAATGTTTCATCCATAACAATTTCCGGCTCTTCATATTCCATGCATAAATACAATTTTTCCAGTGTATTCAGTTTCATAAAAGGACAATCATTGCACGCGCAGGAATTGTCAGGTGGAGCGGGAATAAACGTCTTTAAAGGCGCTTGTAATTGCATTTGATGAATGATTCCAGATTCTGTTGCCACAATGAATTCTGTTGCCGGACTTTCTTTCGAATATTTTAATAA
>JAICYZ010000105.1 GCA_025933935.1 Chitinophagaceae bacterium | reverse complement strand
TTTTTTCACTGCTACACGCAATTCATTTTCAAAAGGACTGCTGCAAATGGAGTATGATCTGCGAGCTTCTTCCCCATTATTAAAAGTTCTGATCGTAATATTTTGTCCCTGGATAAAAAGAAAATCTTTCTGTATCTCTTCCGGAATTTCAAATGCAATGGAGACACAATCCGCGGTCTCCTTTCTGATTTCTTTTACTTTAAGTTTATGAAAATGTATGGCCAATAGAATAATTTTTTAAAAGGTTCCAAAGGTACGCCAAGAAAAGAGCATATTTTTTTTAAAATGAGGCTGCTTACTTTTTTTAGAAATTGTTTATAAAAATTTAGAATTTCATCAGGTGAGATTGCCTAATTTTGCCACGCAAAGCTTTATTCAAATGGAACTACATCCCATAGATACAGTTGAAAACATAGAACCGCAACATTTCAAGAACGAATATTACCTGCCCAAAAAACCACTCGTCATTACGGGCCTCGCTAAGGAATGGCCTGCTTATAAAAAATGGTCGTGGGATTATTTTAAAGAAATAGTAGGTGATCAAAAAGTTGCGCTCTACAACAATATTAAAAGTGATGCATACACGCCAATCAATACGGCTGATGATTATAAGACTTTTGGAGAATATGTGGATATGATCCAAAAAGGGCCGGCGGCATGGCGAATTTTTTTGTTTAATATTTTTGATCATGCGCCAGAATTAATCAATGATTTTACATGGCCTGAACACCTGATGACCGGTTTTGTGAAAAAGTATCCGATGCTTTTTACGGGTGGTCAATCTTCCATCACACACATGCATTTTGATATAGATCTCTCACATATTTTACATACACAATTTGCCGGCAGAAAAAGGGTATTATTATTTCGTCATGAAGAACAGCACAAATTGTACAGAAAACCTTTTGAAGTACTAAGCCTTGCCGATTTTTCAAATTATAGTAAAAAAGAAGGATTGCCTGATTATGAAAAATTCCCTGCTTTGCGGCATGCGGTAGGGTATGATCTGACATTAAATCCTGGTGACACTTTATTTATGCCGGCAGGATACTGGCATCACATGGAATATATTGATAGTGGTTTTGCGATGAGTTTGCGTGCGCTTCAAAGTTCACTTGGAGGAAAAATGAAGGGTGTTTGGAACTTATTTGGGATGAGAAGCATAGATACCGTGTTAAAAAAAACCGCCCCAAAATGGTGGTATGATTATAAAATAAAAAAAATTGATCAGCTTGCCGCAAGGGAGTTAAAAAAATATTCAAACTAAACCCGGTAAAATTTGTTTTTATCAACAAATAAATATTAATTTAGCAGCCCCATCCTTTCTTTCCTATTCCTATATTTAAAAAAACCGTACACAAACCCAATAGACTTAATTCAATTCGGATTTAGGTTTTTTGTTTTTATATAATTAGTCAAAACAGCTTATCGTTTTTATTTTTTTAGAAGAAAAAACTAAACTTTTTCTTGTGGTTTCAGAGGTAAGCAAGGCCGGTGATTTTTATCACTGGCCATTTTTTTTGGATGAAAGGACTGAAGTAAGTCATGGCTTAAGAAATTGAGATTGAGTCCTTCCCAAAAAAACAATTGAAATTCCGCTTATTTGTTTGCTTACTGCAAAGGCGATTTATGAATAAAAATAAATGCATTTTGTAATTTTTGTATTTTTAATAATTAAATTATGATTTTATGAATTTTAAATTAGTGATCGCTTCTTCGTTTATCAGCGCCATGTTTTCAATTTCATGCAACAATTCTTCCAGTAAAAATTCAACTGAACCTGCAGTTGATTCTACAAAAAACATCTCGGCAATGAATATCAAAGAAGATTCAATCCATTATCAAATCGATGGAAAAAGCTATAAAGGTTATATTTTTTATAACGAAGAGCAAAAAGGCAAACGGCCTGGAATTGTGGTCGTTCACGAATGGTGGGGATTGACAAATTACACACCGATGCGTGCAAAAGAACTGGCAAAACTTGGCTACATCGCACTTGCAGCTGATATGTATGGTAATGGGCAAACTGCTCCCGACCCAAAAATTGCACAGGAATTAGCAACACCTTTTTATAAAGACCCTTCTTTGGCCAAAACTAGATTAGATGCAGCTATTAATTTTCTGAAGACATATCCCGAAACGGACACGTCAGAGATAGCTGCCATTGGATATTGCTTCGGTGGTTTTGTGGTTTTAAATGCAGCGAAACTTGGCTCCGACCTCAAAGCGGTAGTGACTTTCCACGGTGGCCTTGAAGGAGTAAAGCCGCCGAAAGGCATGAAGACCAAATTTTTAATTTGTCACGGGGGCGATGATCAGTTTGAAAATCCTAACGTAGAAAAATTTAAAAAAGAAATGGATTCGGCAGGAGCAGATTATACTTTTAAAATTTATCCAAATGCCACTCATGCCTTTAGCAATCCCGAAGCAACAGCAATGGGCGAAAAATTTAAAATGCCAATCAAATATAATGCAGCAGCAGATTCTGCGTCTTGGAGTGATATGAAAGCGTTTTTGAAAAAATTATTTTAGATACATCTTCACACTTTTTATGTAGAAAGAAACGCTTTTATTAAAAAAAATTTATTCCTCACTTTTTAATGCATTCATTTTAATTTCGTACCACAAAATAATTTTATGATTCAACGTGTACAAACCCTGTGGATGCTGCTTGCTGCTTTGGCTGCCTTTCTTACCTTGAAATTTGCTTTTTACGGAGGCACCCTCATGTTGGAAAACGGAGCAAGTGCAGTGACAACCATGGCAACAGATGGGACGTATCATTTGTTAAAAGCAACGGATAATTTTTTAATTCTGATTTTGACAAGCGCTCTCGGGACAGGAATATTCATCAATATTTTTTTGTACAAACACCGCAGCATTCAGATCAGAATTATTATTGCTGCTATCATTGTAGAATGCCTGATTATCTTTTTATACTTTCGGGAAACCAAACATTATACACAAGGAAATTTTAACATCTGGGCCATTCTTCATATCCTGATTATCCTGTTTTTAATTTTTGCAGCAAAAGGCATTTATAATGATTCAAGACTTGTAAAGGAAAGCAACCGGCTGAGATAATTATTCAAAAAGAGAAACAGGAATTTTAATTATTTCTTTCTTTACTGCAAAAAAACGACATTGAAGCAATCATTTATCTTTGCAATATGAGTAAAGTAAGAGTAAGATTTGCGCCAAGCCCAACCGGCGGTTTGCATCTTGGCGGCGTTCGCACCGCTTTGTACAATTATTTATTTGCGAAAAAAAATGATGGCGCTTTTGTTCTCAGAATAGAAGATACGGACCAGACAAGATATGTGGAAGGCGCGGAAAATTATATCATTGAATGCCTTAACTGGTGTGGAATTCTTCCGGATGAAGGACCATGGAAACCGGGTGAATATGGGCCTTACAGGCAAAGTGAAAGAAAAGACATCTATCGCAAATATGCAGAACAGCTCGTAGAATCAGGTCATGCTTACTATGCTTTTGATACTCCTGAAGAAATTGAAAACCTTCGGGAAAAATTAAAAGCTCAGGGGAAATATAATGTGCAATATGATTTTCAAAACCGTCTCAATATGCGCAACTCGCTTGTGTTGCCAAAAGAGGAAACGGAAGCATTGCTTAAAATAAATTTTCCTCATGTTGTCCGGATCAAAATGCCGCGTGACGAATATGTTCATTTCAATGACATGATTCGCGGTGAAATTGAAATGCCGACTGACGGCGTGGATGACAAAGTTTTATTGAAAGCTGATGGAATGCCGACCTATCACCTGGCAGTTGTTGTTGATGATTATCTGATGAAGATTACGCATGCTTTTCGCGGTGAAGAATGGCTTCCAAGCGCTCCGGTCCACGTGTTGTTGTGGAAATATTTTGGCTGGGAAAAACAGATGCCACAATGGGCACATCTTCCTTTGATTTTAAAACCGGATGGCAATGGAAAACTGAGTAAAAGGGATGGCGAAAGATTGGGTTTTCCTGTCTTTGCCATGGAATGGAATGACCCTAAAAGTGGCGTTGTTAAAGGTTTTAAGGAATTAGGGTTTCTGCCCGAAGCGTTTATCAATATGCTTGCTTTACTCGGATGGAACGATGGTTCTGAACAGGAAATTTTTACTTTACCGGAAATGGTAGAAAAATTTTCGATGGATAGAGTGCATTCTCACGGAGCGAAATTTGATTTTGAAAAAGCAAAATGGTTCAATCACGAATGGATCAAAAGGTCATCAGTAGAGAGATTAAAGCCTCATGTAAAAAGAATATTGGAAGACCATGGTGCTGTCATTGATGATGAAAATAAATTTGAAAAGATCATTGAGCTAATCAAAGATCGTTGCACTTTATTAACTGATTTCTGGCCTCAGGGAAGCTTCTTTTTTGTGCCTCCCACTGAAATTGATACCAGTTCGATTCTTCCAAAATGGAATGAAAATAAAAACCAGTTCTTCATCGAATTGATCCGTTCTTATTCCTTCATGAACTTGTGGGATACTGAAGGCATTGAACATACTTTTAAAGAACTTGCAGCCGCAAGTAAATTAAAACCAGGTGAATTGATGGGCGCGTTCCGCCTGATGCTTGTTGGTGGAAAATTTGGCCCAGGTGTTTTTGAAATTTCATCAGTTTTAGGAAAAGAAGAAACCATCAGACGAATCGAACATACTTTATCTTTATTGAAATAATATGGCTGAAAAAAATTCTTCTGAAATGCAAAGACCGATTCGTGTTTTGGTCGCAAAAGTCGGGCTCGATGGCCACGACCGCGGAGCAAAAGTAATTGCTACTTCACTTCGTGATGCAGGTATGGAAGTAATTTATACAGGATTGCGCCAAACTCCTGAAATGGTGGTGAATGCTGCATTACAGGAAGATGTGGATGCTATTGGCGTTAGTATTCTAACCGGTGCTCACAATACGATTTTCCCAAAAATATTATCTCTGATGAAAGAGAAAGGCATGGATGATGTGCTGGTGACCGGCGGTGGTATTATTCCTGCTGATGACATACAAAAATTAAATGAAATGGGCGTTGGAAAATTATTTTCTCCAGGCACTTCTACAACCGAAATTGCAGATTATATAAAGAATTGGGTGAAGGAAAACAGGGATTTCTAAATTTAATTTGTTTGGGTTTGATGCTCATACTCTCAAGGATTCGATAATGAAGAATAAAAAAAATTGGTATCTTGATTTATGGCAGTTGGAACAAATGCGCAAAACTACTGTGGAAGAGCGTTTCAGGCATTTATATTTAATGCAGCAAATGACCCGGCTTTTGCATCCTCCAAAACAGACCGAAAGAAAACTTGTAATAAAAAAATGGAGTTACTAGATAAAGAACTTTTACTTTTTTTTACGTGTACTCAAAAAAACCAGCTCCGTTATATGATCATTTTCTCATTAACATGAAATTAAAATCAAGGAGAGACAAAGATTATGGGATCTTGGCAGCCTGAATGAATTGAAATTACAAAACAAAAAGAAATAACCATGAGCTTTTCAACAATACAAACTTCTCTTGATGAACACATTCTCATCATTACCATCAATCGTCCCGATAAATTAAATGCATTGAATCAAACCGTTTTGAATGAACTAAATGAGGCAATGGATTTGGTTTATAAAGATGAAAAAATAAAAGCAGTAATCATCACTGGTGCAGGAGAAAAAGCATTTGTTGCCGGCGCAGACATTGCTGAATTTGTGTCTGTGAAAGATGATGAGGGAGAATCTCTTTCAAAAAAAGGACAGGATATATTTTTTAAAGTAGAAAATTGTCCGAAGCCTGTAATAGCGGCTGTTAATGGCTTTGCGCTGGGTGGTGGTTGTGAACTGGCAATGGCTTGTCATTTCAGGCTGGCCAGTACCAATGCAAAATTCGGACAACCGGAAGTAAACCTTGGTTTGATTCCCGGTTATGGTGGAACACAGCGTCTCACAATGCTGATTGGAAAAGGAAAAGCAATGGAAATGATGATGACCGGAAATATGATTGATGCAAACGACGCTAAAACGCTGGGGCTTGTAAATTATGTAGAAACGCCGGAAAATTTAATTCCGAAATCAAAAGAAATATTAAATGTAATTCTGACCAAATCTCCGGTTGCAATATCTAAAATCATTGAAGCAGTCAATGCTTTTTACGACAAACAAAAAAATGGATTTGATGAAGAAGCAAAATTATTCGGTGCCGTTTTTTCAACTGATGATAAGAAAGAAGGAACTGCTGCTTTTTTAGAAAAAAGAAAACCGGTTTTTAAATAAATACAAATCTCTCTGATAAAAGTCTTTTCATTTTTATTCAATGATTTTTGAAAAACAAAAATCAAAATCATTCTTATTTATTTCTTTACTGGCAGCGTTGTCAGGAAAACGATTTGTATTTTTTCCTCCCCTTGCATTCGTTTAAATTTGCACTATCCTTTCAAAGATTTTAATAGAAAATATTATGGATTACAGAATAGAAAAAGACACGATGGGCGAAGTGAAAGTGCCTGCAGATGCCTATTACGGCGCACAAACAGAACGCAGCATTGAGAATTTTAAAATTGCGCAGGACATTAATAAAATGCCAAAAGAAATTATTCGGGCATTTGCTTATTTAAAAAAAGCAGCAGCAATTACTAATTATGATGCAGGCGTTTTATCAAAAGAAAAACTGGATTTAATTACCAAAGTGTGTGATGAAATTCTTGCCGGAAAATTGGACAAAGAATTTCCTTTGGTCGTTTGGCAAACCGGAAGCGGCACACAAAGCAATATGAATGTAAATGAAGTGATTGCTTATCGGGGACATGTGTTGAATGGTGGTGAACTTTCTGACAAGCAAAAAGTATTGCATCCAAATGATGATGTAAATAAATCACAATCGAGCAATGATACTTTTCCAACAGCCATGCACATTGCGGCTTATAAAATTCTGCATGATCTTACTTTGCCGGCATTGGAAAATCTGAAAAAAACTTTTGAACAAAAGTCAAAAGACTTCATGCACATCGTAAAAATCGGCCGCACCCATTTTATGGATGCAACGCCGTTAACGCTCGGACAGGAATTCAGCGGTTATGCTTCCCAACTGGATCATGGCATAAAAGCCGTTAAAAATACTTTGCCACATCTAAGTGAGCTTGCACTCGGCGGTACCGCGGTTGGGACCGGAATTAATACACCTCCAGATTATGCAGTAAATGTTGCAGAAACGATTGCAGAATTAACAGGACTTCCATTCATTACCGCAAAAAATAAATTTGAATCTCTTGCTTCTCACGATGCGATTGTGGAAACGCATGGTGCTTTAAAAACCGTTGCTGTAAGCCTTATGAAAATCGCGAATGATATTCGTATGTTGTCCTCGGGTCCAAGGAGCGGCATTGGCGAAATCAGCATTCCCGAAAACGAGCCGGGCTCTTCTATCATGCCTGGAAAAGTAAATCCAACACAATGTGAAGCATTGACGATGATTGCGGCACAGGTAATGGGAAATGATGTGGCGATCACTGTTGGCGGCGCTACCGGCCAGTTTGAATTGAATGTTTTCAAACCTATGATCATTAATAATTTCCTACACAGTGCCAGATTATTGGGAGATGGGTGCAACAGCTTCAATGAAAATTGTGCAAAAGGAATTGAGCCGATTGAAGTGAATATCAAAAAACATGTGGACAATTCGTTGATGCTGGTAACAGCATTGAATCCGAAAATCGGTTATTATAAAGCGGCAGAAATTGCCCAAAAAGCACACAAAGAAAATACAACATTAAAAGAAATGGCGGTGAAATTAGGATATGTAACTCCGGAAGAATTTGATGAATGGGTAAATCCGGCAAATATGGTTGGGGAGTTGCCGGAATGACATTTTGAACTTTATCATTCACGATTCACAACTTCATCATCCACAACAACTAATAAAAAAGGCGTCTTTGAAAGGCGCCTTTTTTAGCTTTGTCTTTCACTGTTAACGTGAATTGCTTTCATTCTTCTTTTGGCTATCGCGGCTTGAAGAAGATTTCTTCTTGTCTTCATTTTTGCTGTCGCGGCCATGATCTTTTTTTGTAGGCATGATCTTTTTTTTTGAGTAAACTCACAATATTGTGATTCAAGTATTTATACTAAAAAATATGCCAGTCAAAAAATGTTTAAAGGAGCGGTTCAATACGGCTATTTTGTAGAATTTTATTCTTTACACACATCCGCTGTGGTGAAGCATCTACAAAAATACTTATTTATAAAAATTGAAATAGTAACATCGGCCGCTGCAAAAAAACCAATGGGATTTTCTCTTTAAAAAAGGAATGTTCTCACAGTATCGTCTCGCCGTGTGTAATTGTATAAATAAACAAGAGGTTGTGCTTGCAGTTCAAATAGGCATCCACATTATTTTCTTAAAGTTTGGTTTAGTGTTTTTACTACAATCAAAACCTCAATCCTTTTAAAAATAAAACCAAGACTAATGTCACGGATGCTTTTACTATCGAAATAAAAGAAAGATTTAAGCGTTATCTATAATTACAATTGAAGTTTGGTTCAATGTCAATTTTTTCTTTATGAGAAATTTATACGTATCAAAACTTAGAAACACTTTTTTCTCTTTACCAAAATGTGTCAATTTATTTGCAAGAGGCAAAACATCTTTCGTTTTCCCAATTTGCTGCATCTTTATTATTGGAGTTTCATCACCATCTTTCACCAATGGACAAGCGCTGATTTTTAGCTATAGTTATGAAAATGTAACACGAAATAGTGGTGGCGGCACCCTTGAAAATGGTGATATTATTGAAGTGCATGCTTTGGTAAAAGTAAATGATCCTACCAAAAACTTCTATTATGTAGATACTATTGGAACAGGAACTTCTTTTGTAAGCGGCTCCTTAAAACTTGTGACGAATGAAGGAGTGTTATTCGATGGACCATATACCGACAACTCGAATGATGATGAAGGGGTTTATGATGTTTCGAATGGCCTTCCAAGAATCAGAATTAACATTGGAACAGCTGCAGGATTCGCCAAAAGCGGCACTGCCGGTTTTGGCTCAACTTCCGGCGGCGGCACGGTTAATCCGGGTGATAAACCGAAATTTTATGGTACCACTTTATTTATGGTTGCCTACCAGCTAAAAATAACGGCCAACTTTGGCGATACAATTCATCTTACAGGCAATTATTATTTTGATACGGCGAACAAAAAAACAAGCAATATAAAAACGCTTCGGTTTACTTATCCCGGAATAAAAATTATTCAAAACTCTGGCTTGTGCACGAATTTTTCAAGCGCGAGTTTTACAGCTGATAGCTCATTTGGAACCGGTACTATCCAAAACAGAGCGCTTGCTGCAATTGTTCCCGGCTATACAAAAATCAATCTTACGAGCGGCGCTCCGCAGGATGGATATTATTCTATTGTGAATAACACGAGTCCGACTCAAAAAACTTCCGATGCCGGAGCACATTCATCGAATCCTGATCGTGTCTTTAATTTTTGGGATATTATTGGTGATCATACAGGTGCTTCTGATCCGGCCGCCGGAAATTCTCCTGCAGCAAAAAATGCTAATGGCGGTTATATGTTGGTAGTGAACGCCGCTTATCCTACGGGAGAAGCATTTCGCCAAACTATTTATGATGTTTGTCCAAATACAAACTATGAGTTCTCTGCATGGGTACGTAATATTTGCGGTTTTTGTGGATTGGACGTAAATGGTGCTTCATCAAATTCACCAGGCGTTTTACCAAATCTTGCTTTTGCAATAAATGACATAGACTATTATACCTCCGGTGATATTCCCTGGGACAAAACGTGGAAGAAAAGGGGATTTATGTATAAAACCGGCCCCAACGAAACAAGCTTTACGATTTCGATAAAAAATAATGCTGCGGGCGGCGGCGGAAATGATTGGGTACTTGATGATATTAAATTAGCCACATGCTATCCAAATCTGATCATGAATCCAAATGATACGGCTGCTGCATGTTCCGGCTCTCCCATTTCGGTAACTGATACCGTAAAAAGTTATTTTAATAATTACAATTTTTATCGTTGGGAAAAAAGCAGCGATGGCATTAACTGGATTCCTTTAACTACAGGAAACACAAAAACACCTGTGCTGCAAAACGGTTTATACCTTTATTATGTCGATACGGTTTTTAAACCAAATCAAATCGACAGCGGAACATTTTTACGATTAAAAGTAGCTACTTCTTTAGACAATCTCACCGATGGTAAATGTGCGGTAAATAACAGCCAGAAAGTTTTTTTAAAAGTATATAATGCGAAAACGTGTCCTATCCTGGAGTCGAGAATTCTTAATTTTAATGGCACTATTATAAATGATCGTTCTCTGTTAAAATGGACTTCTGAGAATGAAGATAATATTAAAGAGTATGAGATAGAGAAAAGCATGGACGGAATTCATTTTTCGACGACAGGAAAAGTGCTCCCAATGAAGGGTAGAAACGAAGCAGGCTATACATTTATAGATCAGGAAAGAATTTCAAACGCCGTTTATTATCGCTTAAAACTAATAACTGCAGACAACGGCAGTAACAAGTATTCAAAAATAATTACCCTTTACAACAGAAATTCTGCTTTTAAAATAATTGCTGTGAATCCGTTTAAAAATCTTTTGAAACTTGAAGTGTTTCTGCCTGCGCAGGGAAGCATCGGGTTTAATTTGTGTGATATTTATGGTAACGTAGTCAACCGAAACGTGATGCAGCTGCAAAAAGGCAACTCTGAATTATCCTTCAATGTTTATAATTTGCCGGCGGGGATATATATCCTAAGGGCCATTTTTAATGGTAGCGTTTTACAGAATAAACTGATCAAAACAAATTGAGAAATGACGCTGTCTGATTTTTTTGGCAGGATATTTATAGTATACAAAGAAATAAATCAAATCCCTATTAAAATGCGATTTTCAATTAAAAACAGAGCCAACAATTTCTTTCACAATCTTGTGAAGAAATCTCTTTTTATTTTTTATTACGGCGAATAAGGAGTCGAATAAATTTAAAAAGTACAATACAAAAGCTGGATATTCTTGGATGGTTCATTCGCAACGAACAAATAAATAAGTCGAATTCTTATTTTAAACAGCTTTTCATAGTAAGAAAAAACCGGTAATCAGTTAATAGTTAATTTACCGTTCGTAATCTGAACCTGATTTCCGTTTGCATCTTGTGCTGTTCCGGAAAAGGTTATATTAACAACAGTAGCTTCGACTGAAAGTACGTTAACCACAAATTCTCCAACCAGTTTATTCGCAGAATATATTGCAGAACCAGTCGCATCCGTGTAAGAAAAAGTAGCTTTGAATTGAGAAGCGTAATAATTGCCGGTTGTTAATGTATCGCCGTATAGATACAAAAGGAAATTCTGTTTTCCATCCATTGTTTTGCCGGTAAAAGAATATTGATTAGGGTTTCCGCTATTTGTATGAAAATCAGCAATGTAACCAGAATAATTGGTACTGCCGCTTGTAAATTGCCAAAGACCTGTCGGAGGCGCCATTACTTCTGAACTGTATTCTTTAGCACAGGAATTAAAAAAAACAGCGATCAAAAAAGTATAAAAAACAATCCTGAGAGTTTTCATGTGGCCGTTTTGAAGGTTGAGGACTTGCATTTACTGAACGTGTATTCCATCATTTACAACTGCTTCTGTTTCTATCTTTTTTTCGAGAGCAGAAGCATGCGATTTGAAAAATCTTTTTTGAAAGATAAAGATAGCAATGATTCCGGTAGAAATAGAAGCGTCGGCTAAATTAAATATCGGGCTAAAAAAATCAAAATCCTGTCCGCCCCAGATCGGAAACCATGAAGGAAACCGTGTATGTATAATGGGAAAATAAAGCATGTCAACAACATTACCATGCAAAAAACCGGCGTACCCATGTGCAGGAAAAATGTGGGCAATGTTCATAGCATCCATGCTACTGTTTTCGAAAATGAGTCCATAAAACATGCTGTCGATTAAATTCCCCAAGGCCCCTGCAAAAATTAATGCAACACAAATAATAAACCCGGTATTGTATTTTTTTTCAACAATCCGTTTTATATAAAAAACACCAAAGATCACAGCCGCAAGCCTAAACAAAGTAAGTGCCATTTTTCCAAATTCACCTCCAAACTTCCATCCATAAGCCATTCCTTCATTTTCAATGAAATACAACTGGAACCAATGCCCAAGTACAGGATGAGATTCGCCGGCGTAGAAGTGGGTTTTTACATAGATTTTCAGAAGCTGATCAGCAATTACAATAAGGCAAATAATTAAAAAAACACTTCTCTTTTTCACTTAAAAAATTTACTGGCAAAGATAATAAAATTGAATAAGGCCTATTAGCCGATTCGTTAATTATTCGATAATGGAAATGGCCTGGTTTTCCGATAAAGTATTATCCTCCAAATGAA
>JAICYZ010000405.1 GCA_025933935.1 Chitinophagaceae bacterium | reverse complement strand
TAAACGGGACATTGAAAAATATTACCAATAAGTATAAAGCCAATTATGATGTGGTTTTAAATGCAACGGGTTTACAACTCGGAACGATTATGAAAAATCCAAAGCTTGGGGTGCTTACGGGTAATTTTATTGTAAAAGGAAGTGGCTATGATCCTAAAACGGCGAATGCAACTTTCAATGCGGTAATTCCTGTTGTAACTTATAATAATTACACATATCACGGACTGAAAGCCGCTGGAAGTATTGCAAATCAACAATACAAAATTAATGCGTCATCGACCGATCCAAATCTTCATCTTGCGCTCACTGCTAACGGAAGTTTTTCGGGAAAATATCCTACCGCAAATTTTGCTGCTACAATAGACAGCATTAAAACATTGCCACTGCATTTTACCACCAGTAAGATGATTTATCACGGCGATATTGCCGGAAATTTTACGAACTTCAATCCCGATAGTCTTGCCGGAAACCTGGTAGTTACTCATTCCATCCTGGTAAATGATAGTCAACGGATCACTTTAGATTCTGCACAAATCATTGCGCGTAATTCGCCCAATCAAAGTCTTTCTGTAAAAACCGACTTTCTTTCTGCATCAATAACCGGTACTTATAAACTTACTCAACTGGCTGATGTTTTTAAACAGGCAATAAATCCATACTTTTCATTAGGCAGTAAAAAAGACACCGTAAAAGTAGATCCTTATCATTTTTCTATAACCGCAGGAGTGATTGATAATCCGGCATTACACGCTTTTATGCCATCAATAACAACCATGAAGCCCATCAACCTTGCCGGCAACTTTGCGAGTGACAGTGGTTGGAATTTAAGTATAAAATCCCCTCATATCGTCTACGGAACAATGGTAATTGATTCAATGGATTTTATTGCCGGTACTAAAAACGGGGTTCTTGGTTTTAATACCTCATTAATGCGTTTCGAAAGTGGCAAATCACTGAATATCTATGCAACAACCCTGGATGGAACACTTCAAAATAATAAGCTTGATTTTACTTTAACGGTAAAAGACAAGAGTGCAAAAAATAAATACAGATTAAGCGGCATTCTCAATCAGCCTTCGTCAAACAAATATGTTTTCAGTTTGAAGCCCGACAGCCTTCTTTTAAATTATCAGAAGTGGACCGTAAATGCCGATAATTACATTCAATATTTTAATAAAGATATAAATGCCCACAATTTCGTTTTAACCCAGGGAAACCAGCACATGGGAATTAACAGCACCGGTGCACAACCGAATTCACCGATGCAGGTTAGCTTTCAAAATTTTAAAATTTCGACACTTACAGCTTTTGTAGAAAGTGATTCTTTAATGGTAAATGGTTTGTTAAATGGAAATGCTACTGTAAAAAATATTGAAACACAACCAACTTTTATCACTGATCTTACTATTGATAGTCTCAGCATTTATAATGACACAATCGGTCGGCTTACTGCAAAAGTGAATAACAATGTAGCGAATACTTATCATGCGGCTGTAACTCTGAATGGCCGGGGAAATGAAGTAAATATTAATGGCGATTATGTAGTAAAACCTGTAAACAGCAGTTACGATTTTGTAGTGGATATTGTAACCCTTCAAATGAAAGCGCTGGAAGGATTTACCAAAGGCAATTTGAAAGATGCCACCGGAAATATGTATGGCAAAATAGCGTTAAACGGAAGCCTGAAAAGCCCAAATATTGATGGTAGGCTTCAGTTTAATAATACGGCGTTTAATGTAACTAAACTGAATAACGTTTTTAAAATTGATAAATCGGCCATAGCCATTATCAATAATAAAGGAATAGAACTGAATAAATTTACCATCCGCGATGAAGCAAATAATGCGATTGTAATAGACGGCGCTGTTACCACGCCTGATTTTTTCAATTATACATTTAATTTAAAAATAAATGCCCAAAACTTCCAGGCAATTAATTCTACCAATAAAGACAACAAGCTTTTTTATGGGAAAATGGTTTTTTCCACCAGGCTTACGGTGAAAGGAACGCCTACTCATCCAATAGTTGATGGCGATTTAACGATCAATGATAAAACTGACTTTACGGTCGTATTGCCGCAACAGGAACCGGGAGTTGAAAAACGGGAAGGTATCGTACGTTTTGTGGATATGAGCGCCACACAGGAGGATTCTTTATTTATGGCTCCTTATGATTCGCTCAAGACTTCTCCACTTGTGGGTTACGACGTTTCGCTCAATATTAACATCGACAAAAATGCCATGTTCAATATGATTGTCGATGCTGCCAATGGCGACTTTTTAAAACTGAAAGGAACGGGCCAATTAACAGCCGGAATAGATGCGAGTGGAAAAATTACGCTCGTTGGTTCCTATGAAATTGATGAAGGAACTTATAACCTTTCTTTCAATTTTTTGAAGAGGAAATTTAATATTCAGAAAGGAAGTACTATTGTGTGGACAGGGGAACCTACC
>JAICYZ010000082.1 GCA_025933935.1 Chitinophagaceae bacterium | reverse complement strand
GATGTAATAAAAGTTACCGGCGCCTATGATTATTGGGTGGCTAAAGCATACATCTTGTTGGGTGATATATATTTGAAAGAGAAGGATTATTTCAATGCAAAAGCAACGTATAAAAGTGTGGCTGATAATGCAACGATTCCTGATTTGAAAAAAGAAGCGCAGGATAAACTGAATGCTGCAATCAGTGAAGAACAGCAGAACTCTAAAGTAGAAACAACACCATCGAACAGCAAATAAAAAATTAAAGCAGAAACAAACAACCATGTTTAAAAAATTGATGATGAAAAATTCGTTGAAAAGAATAATTTTTATTTTGCCTTTGTGTTTTTTATTTTTTCAAAGCAAAGCGCAGGATACAACGAGAAGACAAACGATAGAAATCACTTCTTCTTACAAGCCTTCGTTGCGCAACATGGTGAAGATAAATTTGTATGCTTCTCCAATTACCGCTGATACTTCACGGCCAAGACTCGCCTATTCTATTCCCCCTGAAAATTTGTTTTTCGCGTATCAGCCGGTTTCATTAAAACCGCTTGCGTTGCAAACGGACACAAGTTTGAAACTGGGTGACAGAAACCAGTTAAAAGTTGGTTACGGAAATTTATCCACTCCTTATATTTCCGGAGCATTTAGTTTTGGCGACGGCAAACACAATCTTGCAAATGTTTATGGCGATTATATTTCATCAAGAGGAAAAATTCAAAACCAGGATTTTAGTGAAATCAATGTCAGGGGAACCGGCAGCCTTTTTTCGGCAAAGAATGAAACATATGCGGGTGTTGCCTTCGCTCAACATGAATATTATCAATATGGATACGATCATGCAATTGATACTTTTTCAAAAGCAGATATCAGGAGAAGTTACCAGGACTTTTCTGTAAACGTTGGTTACAGAAATATCGTCAACAATGATCTGGGAATTAATTATGATCCACATCTGGAAGTGCACGAATTCTCCAGGGAAAACAAAGCCAGTGAAACAACTTTAATTCTGAATTTACCTGCAGAAAAAAGATTCTCTGATGCAGTTTCGATCAAAGTGGCTGCGCTCGGAAATTTTGATAAATACCAGCTGAAAGGCTCTAACACTTCTATTTCCAATAATTTATTTCAACTGGCTCCTGAATTGGTTTATTACAGCGACCGGTTTACATTTCACGGTGGCATAACTCCTTCATGGAATAATAATACTATCGCAGTGCTGCCAAACATTTATGCAGAAGCCCAATTACAGCAAAAGGTTTTAATGATCCAGGCTGGTTGGGTTGGCAGATATATTTCAAATAGCTTCCGTACTTTAAGCGGCGAAAATCCATACATGCAGGATCCTTCTTTCTTAAATAACACTAAAGAAATCCAGTATTATGGCGGTATCAAAGCTACTGTTGGCAAGCATTTTAGCTTCAATGCGAAAGCCGCGGTAATCTCTTATACAGATATGCCGCTTTTTGTAAATGATACCACTTCCGGAAAAAGTTTTGTTTTGGTAAACGCGAGTAAATTGACAAACTTGCAAATTCATGGTGATATGAATTTTATCAGCCAGGATAAATTTACGCTTACCGGCGCTTTGGATTTAAACAGTTATACAGGGATTCATGATCAGGCGAAAGCATGGGGATTATTTCCGTTAAAAGTAACGGGTTCTTTCAGATGGAATGCTTTCCAGCAGGTTTTATTGAAAGCTGATTTGGTAGCATTTTCAGGAGCAAAAGCATTGATTAAAGATCCCGCTGATGCAACGAAAACGGCAGAAAAAAATATGAAAGGCGGCACGGATCTCAGTGCCGGTGCAGAGTTTAAACTGAATAAAAAATTCAGTGTTTGGCTTGATTTCGACAACCTTTTGAACAGCAAGTACGAGCGTTGGAACAATTATCCCGTTTATGGATTCCAGGTAATTGGTGGCATTCTTGTTCATTTTTGAAAATTAATTTTAAAAACGCATTCAAATAAAATATAGATTTGTTCTCATGCAGGAACTCATTACCTCATTTATTATTCAATCTAAAGAATGCCGGCTTGCAGGATTGGGAAAATTCACAAGAAGCTGTATACATGCTGAACAAGACATTGTGAACAAAAAGATTTCTCCCCCATCTACCGAAATTCTTTTTACCGGAAGGGAAGAAAAAATTTCTGATGAACTGATAAAATATATTGCTGATAAAAAAAAAATTGATGCTTCTGAAGCTCTTGCATCAATTAAAAAATGGTGTGCGGAAACAAAAGCTAAATTGAAAAACGGAGAAGAAGTTCTACTGCCGCTGATTGGCATTTTAAAAAAAGGTGCATTGGGAAACATTGGTTTTCATGCTGAGAATAAAACACTTTTTTTTGCGCCTGTTCCAGCAGAAAGAGTTATTCACAAAAACAGCGAACACGCGGTATTGGTAGGCGACAAGGAAACCACTTCCTCTGTAATGAATCAATTTTATCATGTAGAAGAAACAAACAAAAAAAGCAATGCCTGGAAAATTTTTGCCATCATTCTTTTGTTGGTCGCTTTAGTGCTCTTATTCTTTTATTTTTACGGCTATCCGATTTCTTTATCGTCTTTTGGAAGTCATATAAAAGTGGTACCGCAAACACCGGCGGCCACTTACTCAACTCACTAACTTTTAATTTTAATTATTTGGTTAACTTTTAAAAATGATTGTGTATAAATCATGTCCCAACTGCGGAGGTTCGAATATTTCCAGGGTGCTATCCGCAAAAGACTATACCGTTTCTAATGAGGAATTTGACATTTGGGAATGTAAAAATTGTACGCTGAGATTTACTCAAAATATTCCGGAGGAGCGAAATATTGGTAAGTATTACCATTCTGAAAATTATATTTCTCACACAGATACATCAAAAGGATTTATCAACAATCTGTATCACAGAGTGAGAAAAAGAACGTTGGTTCAAAAAAAGAAATTAATTGAAAAAGCCACCGGAAAACATACTGGAAATATTCTGGATGTCGGGGCAGGAACAGGCGCGTTTTTAAATTCCATGAAGCACGCAAGCTGGAATTGCACAGGAATAGAACCTGATAAAGTTGCAAGAGAAAAAGCTTTCGACTTGTACGCAATTCGTCTACAGGAAGCAGAACAAATTGATTCTCTTCCTTCGGAAACCTTTGATGCCATTACTTTATGGCATGTTTTGGAACATGTGCATGAGTTGCATAAATATGTAGAGCAACTCAAAAATTTATTATTGCCGGATGGGAAATTATTTATTGCAGTTCCAAATTATACTTCGGGAGATGAAAAAATTTATGACAAATATTGGGCGGCTTATGATGTACCACGGCATTTGTATCATTTCTCTCCAAAGTCAATGGAAATGTTATTAAATACACATGGATTAAGAGTCGAAAAAATAAAACCCATGTGGTACGACAGCGTCTATGTAAGTATGCTGAGCGAAAAATATAAAACCGGCGATTCACATCCGGTAAGAGCTTTTATCAATGGAATGATCTCAAACCTGGAAGCCGTTTCCGATAAAACGAAATGCAGTTCGTTGATTTATATCGCTTCTAAAAAATAGTTGAATTCGTAACAGCAAAGCGACAAATAAATACTTTTTCTGTCTTCTGTTTCCATGTTTTGAAAGTTAAAAAAGCCGGTGCTTTCAAAATTATTTCGAATGTGTGGTAACAGACCCTGCGCCGTTATTGTTTTTTTCCCACGTATCATATTCTTTGGTGCTGCTTCCGAGCCGGTTAGGATTGTACGGTTCCGCCTCTGGTTTTGAAACGAGCGGTTTCGGTTGAGTCGGAGCTACAACTGGCTTTTCAATCGTTACGACCGGCGGTTGCTTTGTAGTAGTATCAGTTGCTACAGCAGTTACAACAGGTTGCGAAATTACCGGAGGAGCAACAGTGGAGGTAGTAACAGAAGAAGGTTTTGAAATGTCTTCAGGTGCAACAGTTGATGTAATAACCGGAGCCGGTTCTGGAACTACGGGAGCTGGTTTTGTTTCCGGAATTACCGGCGTTGGTTTGCTTTCAACAACAGGGCCGTTCGCTGGTTTTATTGCCGGAGCGCCAGATGTTTGAGGGTTATTTGGAACCGCCAGTGTAGGTGCGGGTGGATAATATTTATCCATTTTTGGATGTTTCGACTCGGTAATTTGGGCGTGGCTCTGCAATGAAAATAATACAACCAAAACAAGAATCAATTTTATTATTTTATGTTGCATATAAAATCTTTTTCTTAAAGTTAGTATTATTAATTGAGTAAGATCGCTTCCAAAAAAATTTTTGAAAAAATTTAAAGATTTATTTTTCTAGCACAATTGTAAGTTTTTTCAATAATAAATCAGCACGCAAAGAGATAGTTCCGATTCTTCTTTTCGTAACAAAACAGCAGAAAAAAAACCTTCTGTTTTGCAGAAGGTTTTTTCGGTAAAAGAAATTATTTTTCAAGAAAACAAACCGCCTTTTTTCAAACTGCGGGTTCCTTCCCCAATTTTAAATCCATTATTATAAATTTCGATTTTATAATCGCCGGTTTGAAATTTACTGTTTTGAGACCATTCAACTTTTACAGGTTGTTTTTGTCCCTGTACATAATTGATCTGTATTTTTTTAGTAAAAGGTTTTTGAACTCCATCACGTGTAGTAAAAGTGCCGGAACCCAAAGCATCGACCTGTACCGGCTTACCATCAGGAGCGGTAATGCAGATATAAATATCTTTCGGACCAGAAGGAGTGATCCGGTTTTCATCTATAACAAATGAAATCAGTAATTTATCAACGCGCTTTGCAGTAGTAGTTACTTTTTCTTTTCCACTGCTTTTTTCTTTTACTCCTTCAATAGAAAAATCAGAAGCGTGTAAAGTAGAACCAATATCAATTACGGTATCTTTATGTTGGATCACCTGGTTTGCAGAATCATAACTTTTTTGTACTACATCTCTTTGTTGGGTAACAACACGATTCGTTTCGACCAGTTGTGTATTTGCAGCCTTTAAAGAGTCAATTTGTGCAGTATAAGTTTCAATGTTGCCTTTCAATTGTGCAATCAATCTTCTGGCTTCTGCAAGTTGAGCTTGTGTGGCATTTTTGTTATTGATGATGCTTTGCACTCTCGATTTAAGGGCATCGATATCTTTATCTTTAGTTTTTAAAAGACTGTCTGCTTTTACGTTGCTCGTTTTAAGCGCATCAAGCCTGAGGGCAGCGTCGTCTAACTCGCGCTGTAACTCGTTCTTGGAGGAATCGCTGTTTACGATCTGGCTGGTAAGGTCTTGCTCTTTTTGACGGGTTTTATTTTTATCAAAAATGATATAACCCCAGGTACCGAGCAGAGCAATTACTAAAATAGCAGTTAAAATATTGCGGCCGCTATTGTTTTTGACCACAGTTTTTTCCCCGGGCTTTTCGCTTTCAGGAAAGTTTTCGTAACTCATGTTGTACGTTTTTTATTTTGATTAATGATAATACGTTGTTCAATTTTCCAAAATCATGCCAAGAACCCCTAACCAATTTTATCGATAATAAGAACAAATTGAAAGGGATGTTTCCAGGAAATTTTTGCAGCACAATTTAAGCAAACTACTTATTAAACCAATTTATTCATTCTACTTTTCGCGTAAAACAAGATTCGTTCTTTTTTAATGTAATTCTTTATCCTTCATTTTACAATTATGTACTTTTACCCCACCGTAATTTTTTTTTATGAAGAAAACATTAACCTACCAAAGATTCATCCAATATTTTTTACAGGGATTATTAATATTGGGACCTATTTCAATCACGATTTATTTCATTTATGTTGTTTTTGACAAAATAGATAGTATTCTTCGGCCCGCCATCAACATTCCCGGTTTGGGTTTTGTGATCATACTCGCTTTTATTCTTTTCATCGGATATCTCAGCTCCTTTTTTGTGATGGGTAGAATACTTTCCGTATTCGATAAAATTCTGGAAAAAACACCCGGCATCAAACTGTTCTATTCTTTTGTAAGAGATTTTTTTGAAGCGTTTGCAGGAAACAAAAAGAAGTTTACCAATAATGTTCTGGCCAATGTTGATGATACAGATATTTGGCGTGTAGGTTTTATCACCCAGGATGATATGAGCATTTTTGGCATGGAGGATTATGTAGCCGTTTATTTGCCAATGGCATATTCAGTAGCCGGAAATGTGTATATTGTTCCGAAGGAAAAGGTAAGGCCAATAACCAGTATCAGTGCAACCCAAACAATGAAATTTGCAGTAAGCGGCGGCGTTACACAAACAGTTTCTGACCTGCCCGATGATCACCTGGATGAGGTTATTATTCACTAAAAATTAAAACGCTTTTGAAAAAAATCTTTCTGCTTGTGTCGTTGCTTGCAATTAATACCCAATGTTTTTGCTGGGGTTTTTATGCGCATAAAAAAATTAATTATTACGCTGTTTTTTTATTGCCGCCTCAAATGCTTTTATTTTACAAACCGCATATTGATTTCATTACGGAACACGCGACTGATCCGGATAAAAGAAGATATGCCGTTGCCGCCGAAGGCGCGCGTCATTTTATCGATATTGACCATTATGGAAAATATCCTTTTGAAGAATTACCGCATCAATGGAAAGACGCGGTGAAGAAATTTGGCGCAGACACATTGGCAAGTTATGGAATCGTGCCGTGGCATATTCAAACAATGCTTGGCCGTTTGACAAAAGCATTTAAGGAAAAAAATTTTTCTTCTATATTAAAAAACAGCACCGAAATCGGCCATTACATTTCTGATGCCCATGTTCCATTGCATGCTTCAGAAAATCACAACGGCCAATTAACGAATCAAAAAGGAATTCATGCTTTTTGGGAAAGCCGTGTACCGGAATTGTTGGCTGAGAAAAAATTTGATTTTTTTATTGGTAAAGCTGTCTACATAAAAGATCCTCAAAAATTTATTTGGGAAAGAGTTTTGGAAAGTGCCAACGCTGCTGATTCTGTTTTGAAATTTGAAAAGAAATTATCAATGCAATTTCCCGGGGATAAAAAGTTTGCATTTGAAAAAAGAAACAACCTGGTGATCAAACAATATTCTTCTGATTATACAATCGCTTATGATAAGATGCTGAATGGAATGATCGAAAGAAGAATGCGTCAATCCATTTTTGCAATTGCTTCTTTTTGGTACACCGCATGGATCAATGCCGGCCAGCCGGACCTTTCTTCGTTATCCAAACAAAGTTTTTCTGAAAATGATTTGAAGGAGTTTGAAAAATTAAATGACGATTGGAAAAACAATAAAGCAGCAAAAGGAAGGGAGCACGAGTGAGGAAGTATTAAGAGAAAAGTGCCACAACTATCGCAGCAAGAACAATAATTTTCATTTCCTTCTTATGAAAAACAAAAAAGCAGAACTTTGCACTCTCAAAATTTACAGTAAAACAACAAATAACCGATAAAACAATTTTCTTAAATAATGATCCACAATTTTAACGCCGGCCCTTCTGTTCTTCCACAGAGTGTATTACAGGAAGCTTCAAAAGCAATTCTCAATTTTAATAACAGTGGTTTATCGATCCTTGAAATCGGCCATCGCACTCCGCTTTTTGAATCGGTGATGAACGAAGGGATTTCTTTGGTTAAAGAATTAATGAAGCTTGATGAGGACCATGAAGTTTTGTTTATGCATGGGGGCGCCACCGTTCAGTTTATGGAAGTGCCGATGAATTTACTAAACGAGAATGAAACCGCGGCTTATGCAGATACCGGTGTATGGAGTACCAAGGCAATTAAAGAGGCGAAATTGTTTGGAAAAGTAAATGTGGTATGTAGTTCAAAAGAAAGCAATTATAATTTTATTCCGAAAGATTTTACTGTTCCGGAAGATTCCACTTATTTTCATGTTACCACTAATAACACCATTTATGGTACACAATGGCATGAAATTCCGAAAGTAAATATGCCGGTGATTGCGGACATGTCGAGTGATATTCTGAGCAGGAAAATTGATTTTAATTCCTTCGGATTGATCTTTGCCGGCGCGCAAAAAAATATGGGAGCGGCAGGAACAAATCTTGTAGTAGTTAATAAAAATATTCTTGGGAAATTAAAACGTCCGATTCCTGCAATCATGGATTACAGAAATCATATTGAGGCCAAAAGCATGTTGAATACCCCGCCGGTTTTTGCCATTTATGTTTCAATGCTCACGCTACGCTGGCTTAAAGAAAACGGTGGCGTGGAAGCAATGGAAAAATTAAATAATCAAAAATCCAAATTACTCTATGATGCCATCGACAACAGTAAAATTTTTAAAGGAACAGTAGCGAAAGAAGATCGGAGCAAAATGAATGTATGCTTCGTAATGGAAGATTCGGAAAAGGAAAAAGCGTTTTTAGATTTTTCAAAACAAAACGAAATTTATGGCATCAAAGGTCACCGTTCTGTAGGTGGTTTTCGCGCTTCTTTGTATAATGCGTTACCCGTCAGCAGTGTAGAATATCTCGTTGAAAAGATGCAGGATTTTGAAAATGCTTTGTAAAAGTTGCTTTTAACAGCATCCATTGCTCTCCTTAAATCACTGGTTTTCTTTTTGTAAAATCGGTTATTTGTTAAAATAATTCCACAATTTCTTTCAAGAAGGCATTATTCAGCTACATTTTTTTATTCCGAATATTAAGATTTTTCGGGGCATATATTTTGAAACAAGATGAAAACGTATCCATGTCCATGATGAACAGAAATATTGGCGGGGAATTCCGGTTTTTTGAGTTGAATTGCAAAGATCTTTCCGGAAGCCCCGCTTTTCTTTGCTGTTAAATGCATCATTTATATAACAAGGAAAGCATGCCGACGCTTGTTATTTTACATGAAAAACTCACATAACAATTCGCACCGAATAATCTACTTCAATAAAACTAATCGTGCAAACGCGGCTTAGATTGAAAAACAAATAATTAAAGCTTTTTAAAAAATCTTTCTGTATTTCCTTCCTCGGTGCCGGCTTTATAATATGTCCGGAAAAATTCATCGGCCGATATAGTGCCGCTTCCTTTTATCGCAAACAGAACAAGTAGTATCAATACAATAATTGAAAGTACTAATTCAAACGTGCTTTGATCCACCCGTTGAATATTCACAAAAAATATAGCAACCAAAACAATCGGAATTTGTATGATGCAGCAGGCACGTGTGAAGAGGCCGGATAAAATAAATAAGCCGCACAACAATGTTAGATACGCTACAATAAAAGTAATGACTTCCGAATTTTGCGAGAAAACACCAACGCCCGTACGTTGTACTAACAATTTTAAAAGTTCTGTATCGCGGATAAATACAATGCCTTTCCAAAAAAGAATAATGCCAAGGAGCATTCTTAACAGCGAAAACCAGGCGGGTTGCTTAATGTTGGTTTGCGGTGTGACAGGAGATT
Source organism: Chitinophagaceae bacterium (assembly GCA_025933935.1). Taxonomy (GTDB): domain Bacteria; phylum Bacteroidota; class Bacteroidia; order Chitinophagales; family Chitinophagaceae; genus Ginsengibacter. The sequence goes on along the minus strand of JAICYZ010000082.1, from coordinate 5,000 downwards.
CTATCATAAGTGAAAAGATTTAACGTGAGAAAATGCATAAACTTGCCTTATGAAAGGTATTTCAAATTAAGTAATATTACAAACTTTGTGCAAATTTGCATTTCAATTTTTTTTATGGCAAAGATTGTGTGGCTAAATATCCCTGTTTATATTTTGATTTTTTCTTCCTGTTCATCATCCATTCGCCAGCACAAACCTTCCGAAATACCACGGCTGAAATTTTTGAGCGAATATGTGGTACCGTATAATTTGCAATTTGCAAACACAACAATCGGCGGGCTTTCCGGGATCGATTATAACCCTCAAAAAAAAGAATATTATTTAATTTCTGATGACAGATCGGAAAAAAATCCTGCAAGGTTTTACAGTGCCAGCATTTTGATTAATAACAATAAAATTGACACCGTAGTTTTTCTGAAAAATACATTTTTGAAAGACCAAACCGGTAACTTTTATCCCAATAGTCTGCATGATCCTTCTCATACTCCTGATCCGGAGGCATTGAGATATAATCCGAAAAACAACACGTTCATTTGGAGCAGCGAAGGCGAGAGAATTGTGAATTCTAAAAAAATAATTCTGGAAAATCCGGCGGTTACAGAGATAAAACCGGATGGAGATTATATTGACACATTTCGATTGCCCCCACAATTAATTATGCATGAAACGGAAAATGGGCCACGACAGAATGGGGTTTTTGAAGGACTAACATTTTCTCCGGATTATAAATCACTTTTTGTAAATGTGGAAGAACCTTTGGACCAGGATGGTCCGCCAGCCGGAACCGGCGATTCTACCGGCACTGTCCGAATTATCAAATTTGATATTGCTACAAAAAAACCGGTTGCACAATTTGCATATGTTGTTGATCCGGTTGCTCATCCTGCCATCACGCCTTCTTCTTTTAAAATCAATGGTATTTCTGATATTTTATCTTTTGACAGAAATAAACTTTTAGTAATTGAACGTTCTTATTCTACAGGAAGGCTTTTGTGTACTATAAAAGTCTTTATCGCCGATATTTCTTCTGGGGAAAATATAAATCATGTGCCTTCGCTAAAAAATAAGCAGGTAAAAAATGTCTCTAAAAAATTATTATTGAACATGGATGACCTTGGAATTTATATAGATAATATTGAAGGAGTTACATTTGGCCCCACACTTTCAAATGGGAAAAAATCGCTCATTTTTATCGCTGATAATAATTTTAATCCATTGGAACAAACCCAATTTCTCTTATTTGAAATTGAATGAAAAAGCTGCAGTTACTGAGTTGTAACAACCACATAAAAAACCAAATTTGTGATATTTATTTGTTTCCTGAAGGTGGCGTTTTGTAATAATTAAACATGTTCCTTTTCTACTTTTTCTTTCTAAACATTTTAGAAATATAACCTCCAGCTTTGTTTACCGCCTGCACTTTATCAGCAAGCGCATCGAGTAAAAAGTTTTCTGAATTGTCTTTTTTATCTAAAACAATTTCACTCTCTGATTGTTTTGGATAAATGATGATATAGCTGTTGTGAATAAAATATTTAGACAAATAATACGGAAGCCTTTCCAGACTTTGATTATAAGAAACGTGACCTTTACGTGAAGAAACAATTACGAAAAAATCATTTGGTTTTAATTCCCTTGCGAGGATCAAAAAATCATCCCAAGTACTAAACTGGTTGTAGGTAGCCGATACCGGACTTGTTGATTGCGAATTCAAACTTTCCAATTCTACCAGCGATTCTTCGGTAGCAAAAAAATGAAATGATAAATCGCCGGTTTTTGCGATGGTGCAAATCCTGCTAAACCAATGCTCGAAACCCGGTTCTTTTTCTGCATCCGGCGTTACAACTACCAACATTCTCTTCAAAGTATTAAAAGGTTGTACGTTTTTATAAATAAAAATTGTTTCACCGGTTTTACTCAAAATATTTTCTGTTATCGGCCCTAAAAAATCTTTTTGATTCGCATTTTTATGCAAGCCAATCAATACATCTGTAATGTTTTGTTCTTTGATCGTATAAATAATCGCGTTGCTAATGTTGAAGTCGTAACGTGTTAAAGGAATTAGCGTATCCTCTGTGGCTGCTGCATGATTCAACGCTTTCTGCATCATCTTCTTTCCCGATGCCTGGGAAGTTTCATCGTTACTATCATCGCTTATAATGGTAAGTGCATAGACAGGAACATTATTTTTTTTCGGTTTCATCATCAATCCAAAATCTACCATTTCTGTTACCGTGTCGGGATAGGCAAGCGTGATCAAAATTTTTTCGTGTCTCTCTGCAATTTTTTCTTCCTCGTCTTCTTTCAATGCTAATTCATCAGACGCTTTTTCTACCACAAAAGAACTGATTGCACAACTAATCAATATCAATAGAATCGTTCCGTTCAAAATATCTTCATCGAGCAAACGAATTGGTTCACCGCCGGCCGTTTCACCAATAATTATATTGTAACCAACCAGTATAATCGCCAAAGTAGCAGCGGCATGTGAAGTGCTTAAACCAAATATCATGCGCCCCTCTTCCGGCAATAATTTAAAGGATTTTTCGGTAATCCAGGCAGCAGCAAATTTCGTGGTAATTGCCACTGCAACGATTACGCCTGCCACGCGCAAAGCTCCCCATCCATGAAAAAGTACATTAAAATTTACCAGCATTCCCACTCCTATCAAAAAGAAAGGAATGAACAAAGCATTTCCGACGAAGTCAATGCGGTTCATTAATGGAGAAGAATGAGGAATAAAATTATTGAGAACCAGCCCGGCAAAGAAAGCCCCGATGATCGCTTCGATTCCTGCTGCTTCTGCAAGAAAAGATGCAAGAAAAACAATGGCCAAAACAAAAATATATTGCGAAACACTGTCTTCATAATGCTTGAAAAACCAGCGGATAATAATGGGAAAAACAAAGAAAACGATTCCTACAAATACAACGGTGGAAATCCCGAGCGTAAACCAAAATGCAGAGTTGGCTTCGCCCTTCGTCATGCCGGCAATGATCGCAAGAATCAGCAATGAAAGAATATCGGTGATCATCGTACCGCCGACCGTTAACGCAACTGCCCGGTTTCTTGAAACACCATATTTGCTTGCAATGGGATAAGAAACCAGTGTATGTGTTGAAAACATACTGGCCAGTAAAATAGAAGAAAGCCAGCCATAACCTAAGATATAATAACTCGCCAATGTACCACAAATAAGTGGAAGTGTAAAGGTGATGAATCCGAAAAAAATAATTTTTTTGCGATTCTTTTTAAATTCGGAAATATCAATTTCAAGCCCCGCGAGAAACATGATGTACAAAAGCCCAACCGTTCCAAAAAGTACAATACTGCTGTCTCTGCGTAATAAATTTAAAGCATAAGGACCGACAATCACACCGGCAATGATAAGCCCGATGATATGTGGCACTTTTATTTTTTTTAATAAAATAGGCGCAAAAAGTATGATGAACAAAACCAATGAAAAAATGATCACCGGATTTGTCAGTGGCAAAGAAAAATCCAAATCTGTCAATAAGATCATACGATGAATTGAGATGATTAAATAAAAAATACCTTACTGCTTTTTCAATCGTAATGAATATAAAATACGGCAACCATTTGCCTGTGTTATCTCCCGATCGCCGGTCATTTCTTTTTCTTTTGTTTGCTGCAGACGTACCACTATTTTTGCCGAGGCATCTGCAGAATCCTGTTGCACCGCAAGTTTTAATGTATTGCCAAGAAAATCACCTGTATATACCCTCACCAGTTGATTATTGCTCATCGCACTGGCAATTACCATGTTATTCTGAAACTTAAAATCCCATTGTTCATTTTTCACGTCGCCTACCGCAGATCCCGGGCAATTCGTTTCGACGCATTGCATTTCTACCATCCATGTTCCCGGCAGCTTTTGGTGTTGAACAAACAAACTGTCATTCACTACATTCTTTGTGCTGTCGAGTGATTTTTCTTTTTCATTCAATTGTTCCTCTTTAATAGAAAGCGACTGTTCCTTCAACGTCAGTTCCTGTTCCTTTACATTCAGTTCCTGCATTTTTTTATTTAACTCTATTTCCCGCTGACGCAATCCACAACCAGATATAAAAACAATTCCGATTAGTAAAATCAATTTCATATTTAACACGATTTGAGAATTTCAAGATATAAAATTTTAGCCAAAGAATAGGATTTACGCGTATTTGTTTATTTACTGCATTTGTAACAAATGAAAGCCGCTTCAACAGCGGCTTTCATTTGTTTAAAATTAATCCTATTTTTCCTTTCAATTAAATTCTGTTAATATCCGGCTGCACCATCATCCCCTCTTTTATCAGCAACTGCAATGATTGTTTTTCCCTTCACCATGATCACTTCCGTTCTTCCAATCGAGCCTCTTACCGTTACTTTATAGCCCATCACTTTTAATTTTTCAATCACATCTTTATTAAAATCACGTTCTACAAATATCTCATCAGGCAACCATTGATGATGGAATTTTGGGAAATTGACGGCTTCCTCCGGTGTTAATCCAAAGTCGAGAATGTCAACAATGGTTTGATAAACGCTGGTTGGAATGGTAGTGCCACCGGGTGTTCCAACAATGATGAAGGGTTTATTATCCTTCAAAACAATAGTTGGAGTCATGCTGCTAAGCATTCTTTTCCCCGGTGCAATCGCATTGGCTTCCTGGCCTACAGCTCCAAACATATTTGGAACGCCCGGCTTCACACTAAAATCGTCCATTTCATTATTTAATAAAAAACCAGCGCCCTCTACTACAATTCCACAGCCGTAAGAACCATTTAAAGTGGTTGTGACAGACACTGCATTCCCATCCTTATCCAACACATCAAAATGCGTTGTCTCCTCTCCTTCCTGAATGTAACCTTCTTTGATATCTTTACTGTTTCCTGCTTTAGCAGGATTATAATCACTCATTCTTTTTTTAAGATATTCATCACTCACCAAAGTTTTTACGGGCACCTTTACAAAATCCGGATCCCCGAGAAACTTTG
>JAICYZ010000049.1 GCA_025933935.1 Chitinophagaceae bacterium | reverse complement strand
CATATTAATAGCAGTAGTAACTTTATTTTTACTAAAAGTTCTTAAAGCCGTTTTGAAATAATTTTTAAACATTTTATTTTCGTTTATCGATGACGGTTATTTGATAGTAAACCAACAAACATTAACTATTGCTGTTTTCTTCATAGCATATTGGCTAATTATCACATCAGCTAATTAAATTTACTCCGTTCTCAAATTCTTCACCGGATTAGCAATCGCTGCTTTTATTGTTTGAATACAAATCAATAAAGCTGTTATCAATCCTAAACAAACAATTGAAATAACAAATGGTAATGCATTAATGTTAATCCGATAGGCATAATTCTGCAGCCAGTTATGCATAATTATGTAGGCAAGCGGACAAGCAACTACTCCACCAATTAAAATCACGAACAAAAATTCTTTTATAAATAAGGTAATAATACCTGCAACAGACGAACCCAATACTTTTCTTAGGCCGATTTCTTTGGTACGTTTTTGTATACTTAATGAAATTAATCCTAACACTCCCAGCAGTACAATAATCAATGCAAGAATAGTGGCCGTATAAGATGCTTTTTTTAATTGTATTTCCGTTTGATACATGTTTGCCAGTGTATCATCCATAAATTTATACTCAAATGGAGCGCCGGGGAGTAACGTGCTCCACTTTCTTTGTATGGCGGTAATTGATGAAGGAATATTTCCCGCATTCAATTTGAAAGATAAGAACCTGTAAATAGTTGCGAACTGTACATTGAAAAAAACAACCGGTGCAATTTTTTGCTGCATGGTACCAAAATGAAAATCGTTTGTAACACCTTTAACGGTAAAGATTGTTGGGTCGTTTGGCCTTCTTATTTGTTGACCGATTGCATCACTTGCATTCTTCCAGCCAAGTGTATGAACTGCGGCTTCATTTAAAATTATTTTGCCTGAATCGAGTGCATGGCCTTGAAAAAAAGAACCTGCTTTTAAAGGAATTTTATAAACGTTCAAATAATTTTCATCCGTAATCAAAGCCTGTGCGGTGATAGCTTGTGTTGAATCTGCACCAAACCTGAACACATTTACACCGCCACTGTTATTGCCATCAGGCACTTCATAAGAAAGCGAAACACTGCTCACCTCGCGCATTGCTGCAAGCTGGTTGCGGATGTTTTCCATTTTATCAGCACCTTGCTTCGTCCAGTCACGTGGCACTTGCGCAGATAAAACGTAATCTTTGTTATAGCCAAGATTACTGTTGAGGAATAAATTTATTTGTTGGGAAATAATGATGGCACCAACAAAAGCAATGGTTGATATAACAAACTGAAATGTGATTAATGATTTGCGCAGCAAAACATGATCTTTTACAGATGTAAGCCTGCCTTTAAGCGATTCAACAGATTTTAAAGATGATAAAACAAACGCCGGGTAAATGCCTGCAATAAAACCGATGAGTAAAATAAATAAAAATGGAAATCCAATAAAATAAAAAGGAAACGCATTTAATGAAGGAATATGTTCACCTAATATGCTTCCAAATAAATTTTTTGTTGTGCCATAAATTATAAAAGCGACTCCCATTGCAAAAAATACAATGATGGTAGATTCAGTTAAGAACTGAATGATCAACTGGCGCTTTAAGCCGCCTAAAACTTTTCGTATGCCTATTTCACGCATTCTTGCAGCAGAGCGGGTTACAGACATATTGATGAAATTGATAATTGCCATTGCCAATATAAATAATGCAATAGCCGATAATGCATAAATCATTTTTTGCACCAGGCGGTTATTAGCCGATAAATAAGAATTTTTTATCGGAACGAGATATGGTTTCATATCAGCAGTAATCTGCGGTGGGGCATTTTGTTTAATAAGACGTTCGATAGGTTTTTCCAGGTCTTCAGGTTTTACGCCTTTTTGCAGTTCAACATAAGTTGCAATAAAAGGATTTGACCAGTCCATATTTCTCCCAAAAAATTGCAGGTTATCAATTGATACGTACAAGTTGCCGGGATAATTACCAATGAGATCGGTAACTGAATTTTTTGATAACGGGTTTAATACACCGGTAATTAAAAAATCATGTTTGGAGCCGGAAAAACTTTCAATGGTAATTGTTTGGCCCACCACACTTGTTTTGCCGAAGTATTTCAGCGCAATATTTTTTGTAACTACAACAGTGAAAGGACTTTGTAAAGCAGTTTGTGCATTGCCTTGCAGCAACGTAAATCCAAACATATTTAGCATCGTGCTGTCGCCTACCTGCAGGTTTTCACGGAAGCTTTTATCCCCTTTTGAAACGTTCGAAGTAATTCCATCATACCTGTAATAATTGGCAACCAAATGAGGATAAGTTTCTTTTAATGCTTTTGCCAAAGGGCCTGCTGTTGCCATCTCAAAACCTTCATTCGGGTTTTTCCAGTTGCTTTGAATGATATATTGCCTGTCCGCATTTTTTAAATCTTTATTTACCTGTAACTGGCTCCATACATAAGCGCCAATCAGTAATGTAAATGCAATGCCAACAGATAAACCGAAAATATTTACGGCAGAATAAAAACGGCTTTTAATGATGTTCCGCCAGGCGATTTTCAAATAGTTTTTAAACATGAGTACAAGTTTTAACGTCTGATGTTTTAGTATTAAGCTTCATTCATGATTCAACAATCGTTCATCACTCACTTCTCAAACTCTTCACAGGGTTTGCAATTGCTGCTTTTATTGATTGAAAACTTACTGTTACAATCGTTATCAGCAATGCTACCAGGCCGCCCAATACAAAAACACCTGCGCCAATGCTAATGCGATAATCATAATTCATTAACCAGTGATGAAGAAAATAAAATGAAATGGGTGTTGCAATCAGGCAACTAATCAATACCAATACAATAAAATCTTTTGATAACAACAACCACACTTGCTGTACAGATGCACCTAACACTTTTCGAATGCCGATTTCTTTTGTGCGTTGTTCGGCGACATAAGCAGCCAAACCAAACAATCCTAAACAGGAAATAAAAATCGCAAGTATGGCAAACAAGCCTGCAAGTTTTCCTATTAACTGTTCAAGATTAAATTTTGAAGCATATTGTTGATCTGAAAAAGAATAATCATAAGGATAAGCAGGATCATACTTATTAAAAATTGTTGTGAGTTGTGTTATCGCATCCTGTGTTTTTATGTTGGGAGATAACTTATATAACATAACGTTCTGCGGCTCGTATGAACAATAAAACATGGTCGGATCGGCAGCTTTGAATGGCGATATCATTAGTGCATCTTTTACCACACCAACTATCGTAAATTCTTTTTCAAACTTTTTTATTTTTTGTCCAACAGGATTTTTTATACGCAATCTTTTAATTGCAGCTTCATTAAATATCACACTCGTGCTATCATAACTGTTAGTGAAATTTCTGCCTTCCCTTAAATCCATGCCAACAGTTTTAAAATAATCATCCGATACATCCATGGCACCCATTTCAACAGTTTCACCGGGAAGTTTACCTGGCCAATAATCAATATCAGTATGCCACCATATATCTGTTGCAGGGCTTGTTGACGTAGTAACCGATGAAACAATTCCTTTTTCAATCAACTCATTTTTAAGTGCTGTATAATTTTTGGTCAGGTCATCGTTCATATACGTTTGCATCAGTCTGTTTAAACTGTAGCCCGTCGGTCTGTTTTTAGCATATCGTATTTGCTGATAAATAATAACGGTACTTATAATTAAGGCAATGGAACAACTAAATTGTATAACGACTAAAACTTTTCTTGATAACGATGATTTACCAGGCTGCGCTGTTCCTTTTAAAACTTTTACAGGATTAAATGAAGAAAGATAAAATGCAGGTCTGCTGCCGGCCAGTAACGCCGTTATAAAAAGACAACCGAGCATGATCAACCAGAAATAAATATTTCCAAATGGAATGGCCACATGTGTTTCTGTTAATGTGTTAAATGCTGGCAATGTTAGTTGTGCAATTAATAGTGCAAAGACAAGAGCAATAATTGTAAGCAAAAATGCTTCGGTTAAAAATTGAACGATTAAATCTTTTCTTTGTGAACCGATTGCTTTTCTCACACCGACCTCTTTTGCTCTTTTTTCTGAACGGGCCGTGGTAAGATTAATGAAATTGATGCAGGCAATAATTAACACCAGTAAACCGATAATCGAAAACATTCTGACATAAGCAAGAAAACCTTCTGTATCTTTTCCGTTTACATAATTTGAATATAAATGCCAGCGTTCCATTGGTTGCAGGGTAACATAAGAATTGATAGCATTGGTATTGCCTTTTTCAGCATGTTCTATGTTCCTGATTTTTGGCGCCACCTGTGCATAATTGATACCTGGCTTTAATTTTACAAAAATTTGCAAATTGTTATTGCTGAAAGTGCTTAGGCCATCTTTTTTTATTTGCGGATTAACAGCATAACTATAAGAGCTTGGAACTATATAATTAAAACTGAAACTTGCATTCGCTGGTACATCTTTTATAACGCCGGTTACTTTTAAATCATGGGTATTATCAAAACGCACTAATTTGTTCATGGCATTTTCATTGCCAAAAAGTGATTTTGCCAGCGACTGTGTAAGCACAATTGAATACGGGTCTTTAAACACAGTATTTGCGTTGCCTGCAATGAATGAATACTGAAAAATTTTAAAAATGTCTTCGCCTGCAATAGCGCCATTCACATACAATTTTTTGTCGCCTGCCCTTAATCCATGATTGCCTGTCCAATCACTTTCAACCACATATTCTATCTCCGGAACTTGTGTGCGCAATGCATCCGCTAACTTTAAAGAATTGGTTGGAAATGTGAGTGTGTCGCCATTGCTGTTAAAGTTTCTTTGCACACGATAAACGGATTGATATTCCGGTAAAAATTTATCAAATGAATATTGCTCATATACCCAAAGACCAATTAATATTGCAACAGCCATTCCTATTGAAAGACCAAGAATGTTTAAAGTACTATAACCAATTGTGCGGGTTATATTCCGCCATGCAGTTTTAAAATAATTTTTAAACATTTTATTTTAGTTTATAGATCCCTGTTATTTTATAGTAAACTAACCAATAATTAATATTTCTGTTTTTCTTAATTAGCATATTGGCTAATTTTCACATTAGCTGATTAATCCTATTCGCTTCTCAAACTCTTCACGGGGTTTGTCATCCCTTAACCTAATCCGATTCTAAAACGAGGACAATAATGACCCTATTTGTCTTTGAGCCATACATCTTTGTTGTTTACAACAGCCTGCGTAACAGATCCATCTGCGGCCTTAGTAAATATGACATCTAATTGCGCCAGGCGATTTTAAAATAGTTTTTAAACATGTTAGATTTTATAAATTATGAATTATGAGTTTATTTTGATTCAACATTTTTCAATCACCATTTCCATTTATTCACTTCTCAAACTCTTTACAGGATTTGCTACTGCTGCTTTAATTGCCTGGAAAACTACCGTGATCAATGCAATGAGCAAGGCAGTAAAACCGGCAACAATAAATATCCACCATGAAATATGAATGCGATAGGCAAAGCTTTGCAGCCATTTGTTCATTGCCCACCATGCAACCGGAAATGCGATAAGTGATGCTATTAAAACCAATTTCAAAAACTCTTTTGAAAGCATTTGCGTTACCTGGGTCACACTTGCACCCAATACTTTTCTTATACCAATTTCTTTTGTGCGTTGCTCTGCTGTATACGTTACTAAACCAAATAATCCAAGGCAGGCAACAAGAATAATAAGTATAGAAAATATATTAAGAATAGTCCCTGTTTTTTGTTCTGCTGAATAAGTTTTGTTAAACAGGTCATCCATAAAATTGTAAGAAAATGGTTGATCGGTGTTGTAACTATCCCAATTTTTTTTCATAGTTGCAAGCAAGCCTGCAACATCAGTCGTTTTTATTTTAAAGATCAATCCGCCTTCCGGTTGCAACGTCATATATAAAGGACTAATTGCTTCATGCAGCGATTTAAAATTGAAATTTTTTACCACACCAATAACATGAAATGGAACATTATTTCCTCTGTCGCTATTTTGCCTGATCACTGTTTTACCAACGGCACTGATATCATTCCATCCCAATGCATGCGCTGCAGTTTCATTCAGAATAATAGCGGTTGAATCTGTTGCAAAGTCTTTAGAAAAATTCCGGCCGTTAATCACTTTCATGCCTAAGGTTGGGATGTAATTTTCATCGACATGATATTCTACACCATCAACAATATTATGATCATTACCCTGTGCATAAGCTAATGCATTATTATAGCTTGTTGGACCTGCCGGTTTATAATTGGATGCAGTTGCATTTACGATGCGTGGATCCTGCCGCATTTGCTGTTCATATACTTTTTCATTTTTACCCAATGCATACGAATTAGGGATAGTAATCAACTGCTCTTTATTATAGCCAAGGTCTTTGTTTTGCATGTATTTCATCTGCTGGTACACTACAAGTGTTCCGATAATCAATGCGACGGAAATAAAGAATTGAAACACCACTAAACCACTTCGCAAACCAAAGCTTTTATGACTGGTTGTAAGTTTCCCTTTTAATACTGCAATGGGTTTAAAAGATGATAAATAAATTGCAGGATAAATACCCGCACCCACGCCAACCAATAATCCCAGGCCAATAAAAGCAAGAATTGGTTTTACATCGAAGCTTAAATGTTTTCCTGAAATATTATTGAATGCAGGCAATGCAAGTTGTACCAATGCAAATGCAATAAACAATGCAAAAAATGTAAGGAGTATTGACTCTGATAAGAACTGGATGATGAGTTGAGATTTTGCTGAGCCAGCTACCTTTCTTATGCCCACTTCTTTTGCTCTTTTAGAAGCGCCGGCTGTTGAAAGATTGATGAAGTTAATGCACGCAACAATCAACATAAAAATAGCAACGCCGCCAAAAATGTAAACATATGTTGCGTTGCCGCCCGGCTCAAATTCTGTAGATGTGTTTGAATTAAGATGAATGTCTTTTAATGGCTGTAATGCAAATCCAAGTGAATTTCCTTTCGTGATAAATTCTTTCAAACTTAAGCCCATCTGCTGTTGTATTTGCGGACCCATATATTTTTCAACCATAGCCGGAAATTTTGCTTCTAACTTTTTCAAATCAGTGCCAGGATTCAATAAAAGATAAGTATGATACCCACCAGATAGCCATGTATCAGTTGTAGCGTTCGCCCAGCTTGTCATTGAGCCAAATGCATCAAAATGAAAATGTGAATTAGCTGGTATGTTTTTTATAACGCCGGTTACTTTATATACCCGGTTACCGTCTGTATTTATCTGGATAACTTTGCCTATAGGATCTGCTTTACCAAAATATTTTTCTGCAGTTTCCTGTGTAAGTACAATAGCATCAGGTTGTGCCAAAGCAGTTTTGGGATCGCCTTTGATCATTGGCAAAGTAAAAATGCTGAAGAAGTTTGGATCAACCAAAGCAAAGCGGTCATCTTTAAAAACGGTATGGTTATAAATTATTTGTGGGTTACCAAAGCTTAGGATCCTGGTTGCATCACGCACTTCCGGAAAATCTTTTTTCATCGTTTGCGCAACCGGCGGCATGCTAACACTTTCGTCTATTTTGCCGCCATTAAGGTTTGCATGAAAAACAACTCTTACAATATTGTCTGCGTTTTTATTAAAGCGATCATAACTCAACTCATCCTGAACATACAACATAATAATGAAGCATGTTGCAATGCCAATTGATAATCCAAGAATATTGATGAAAGAAAAAAGTTTATTCTTTCTGATATTTCTCCATGCGGATTTAAGATAATTTCTGATCATGTATTTTTTATTTTATAAATATTGTTACATTAAGTGAGACAATAATTTATTTAAATGATTTATTCCGTTCTCAAACTCTTTACGGGATTCGCAATTGCTGCTTTAATAGATTGTGAGCTTATAGTGATTAATGCAATTAACAGGGTAATAGCGCCAGCGCCTCCAAACATCCACCAGGCTGGCTGGATGTGGTAAGCAAAATTCTGCAGCCATTGCCGCAATATAATGTAAGCGACGGGCCAGGCTACTAAATTTGCAATCAGAATCCAGAAAACAAATTGCTTTGAAATGGTGGCAATTACTTTTGTAGTGCTTGCTCCCAGCACTTTCCTGATGCCGATTTCTTTTCTTCGCTGCTCTGTTATGAATATCGCAAGGCCGAGCAGACCGAGGCAGGCTATCAGTACGCCAAGTAATGAAAGTAAAGTGGATAAAGCGCTAACCTTTCTTTCATTGTTGTATAAACCATTAATGGTATCGTTAAGAAAACTGAAATTACATTTCTCGAATGAATGCATCTTATTCCATGTATCTTCCACGTAAGAGCGGATAACACCGGTGTTTGATCCACTGTATTTTACAGTTATATAAGTTGATGCCTGTTGTACTTTATTTAAATGCAACACCAGCGGTTTCACCATTTGATGTAGGGATTCGAAGTTGAAATCTTTAATAACGCCAACAATACGATAAACCCGCGGTATAGAATCGTTAGAAAGCATGGTGATATGATGCCCTATCACTGACGCCGCACCAGGAGCGAAATCATCTGCTGCTTTTTCATTGACTACAACAGCACTGCTGTCTGTAGGCATTGATGGATCAAAAAAGCGACCTTCTTTTATTTTAATGCCAAACGTGGAAGCAAAGTATTCATCTACATCAAGATAAGCTGCATGCAGCGGATCTGCATTTGTTTGGTTTTCGTATGTGTAGGCAGACTCAGGCACACCTGCCGAAAACATCACCGAAGAGTTGGTGACAGAAGTTATTGCAGGATTCTTCAACAGTTCCTGTCTGAATACCTGTAGTTGATTACCAAGAGATGCGCCATTGTTTATGGTAACCAACTGTTGTGACCGGAAGCCAAGATTTTTGTGTTGCATATAATTGAGCTGACTTCTGACAGCCAACATGCCGATGATTAATGCAATACTTATTGCAAACTGGCAAACAACAAGAATACTGCGAAGGGAAGACTTAGCCTTTGGTTGTAAACCTTTCAACGCTTCTACCGGCCGAAATCGCGAAAGAAAAATTGCAGGGTAGCTGCCTGCAAATATGCCAACTACAATTGTGAACGCGATGATCAATAATATATTCCTGATATTGTTGAAGAGGTTAAGATCAATGGTTCCTCCAATGAGTTGATTGAACCATGGCAAAACGATCTCTGCAATAACTATTGCCGCTGCAACGGCAATGGTTGTGGTAACTATTGCTTCAGCATAATACTGCAACATGAGTTGCCACCTGCTGGAGCCCAATGTTTTTCGAATACCTGTTTCTTTTGCACGCTTTGCACTTCTTGCAGTAGCAATATTCATAAAATTGAAAACAGCTATAAGTAAAACGAATAAAGCAGTAGCAATAAAAATACGCACATACAAAATATTACCTATTTTAGCCTGGCCCCATTCTGTATTAGGATCGATGCCGTACCGTTCTGCCGAGTACAAATAAATATCGGTAAGTGGCTGCAGTTTCATTTCAAAAGCATTTCCTCCGGACTTGAAACTGCCGTAATGGATTTTCAGCATTTTTTCAATCTGTGGGCCTGCACCTTTGTTTACTATGGTGTTCAGCTTTTGCTCAAATGCCTTAACATTTGCCCCTTTTTTAAGTAAGACAAAGCTGGAATAATATAAAGCCAGCCAGTTTGCATCATCCCTGCCATGAATGGTGCTAAGTGAAAGAAACATATCTGCATTAAATTGAGAATTGCGGGGAAAATCTGTCATTACCCCGGACACTATAAATGTTGTAGTATCATTTACCAATATTTGTTTACCGATCGGATTAGCGTCTCCAAAATACCGCTTTGCTGTAGATTCTGTCATCACCAGTTGCCCCGGCATTGATAATGCGGTAGCAGGATTACCCTGGACAAATTTGTGATCGAATACTTTGAAATAATTGGAATCAGCTGTATATACGCTGTGTTCACGAAAAGTTTTGTTATGATACCGCATGTTGTAAGACGCTTCATAACCAACCATCGTGTTGGCTTCAACTTCCGGGAAATACCTTCGGATAGCCAGTCCTGCAGGCGGGCTGCTTTTGGCACTATTCGATTCTGCGCCATTCAGACTCAGATGGGTATATACCCTGTATATCCGATCTGCATTTTTGTAGTATGAGTCATAGCTGAATTCGTTTTGTGCAAACAGGTATAAAACTATGGCACAAGCAATGCCTATTGCAAGGCCACCTACGTTAATAACAGATATTTTAGGATTCCGAATGAGGCTCCGCCATGCTGTTTTGAAATAATTTTTTATCATCTCGATGCATGATTTAATAATGGGTGATCTTATTATTATTCTTTTGAACCACTAAGTCACGAAGGCGGTAAGTTTCACGAAGACTGAATATTGTTCTGTTTCTTCATGGTTTTCATTCATTATTCACTATTGACGCGTTTATCATTCCGTTCTCAAACTTTTAAGAGGATTAGCTATCGCAGCTTTTATCGCCTGTCTTTTCTTAAATAAATTTAATGCGGGAAATTTGTGCCATTTCTTTTCCTACTGTAAACCAATAATTTAGTGAAAAATCAGAAAAATAAAGTGTACGGTTTTGATACAGTTGTGGTTCGATTTTGATACAGCGTTCTCTAAAATAAAAAAGTAAACTGTAATGCCACTTATTAATACGCTAAGCGACCGCAATAAAAATAAAAATCATCGTTTCTTTGGCAGGTCTGTATACCGCTTCAGGTCGGATATAGTCTTAATATTCAACCGGCGTGCCTGTGCTTTTCGCATCATTAAAGCATAGGCATTATTAAAACCAATGGGCGGCAACCAGGCAAGATTATACTTGCGTGCAAATTCCTTTTTCACAAACTGATATAAGCTATCCCTGTTGGCAATAAGTTTGGCAACTTCCTGCTTTTGCGGCTGCAAAATCACGAGTAGCCCGGTGCCTGTATATTCGGGGTACACGTCAATTTGATTATTGATCAGTGCATCAAAACAAATTTTTGTGCCACCGAGTCCCGTTTTTGTTTCAACCCGGAGGCTGGTATATCCTTCGATCAGCATTTTATACATATTGATCAAAATATACTGCTCACCGAAGATCTTGGAACCAAGCCGCACGGTTCCTTTTTGGGCGTTCTGAGCCTTTCGGTATAAGCCTTTCTCCACTAAAAAATCCTGTGCTGTTTTTTCAGGCAATTGCTTCAGATAGTCTACCCGGTAATTCAATTCGGTCATGATGCTGTCGTTGATCTTTCCTGCCAATAAATTAAGTGCCGGTGCTAATTCAGGATACTTTTCTAAAGTCTCTTTTCGCACCAACGGAGCTGCATAGTAAGGCGGAAAAATCGCTTTATCATCCTTCAGGGTTACCAGTCCATAAGCTTTCAGTCGGCCGTCAGTGCTGTAACCACTGATCACATCAAGCTTCTTATCAAATTCCGCTTTGTACATAACTGCATCGCTGATGACTACATTACGCATGTTGAGGTGGTATTTTGATTTCAGCCCTAGGTAGCCATCTTCTCTTCCCATAAATTCAGGAGTAAACCCAGCCAGCAAACTTTTATCTGTTGCCGAAAAAATGTAAAAAGAAGAAAGTACCAGGAAAATAACGGGCATAATGACAACCAGCCGGCGCATCTTTCTTGCCTGGATCCTTTGCAATAAGGAAAGTATGAGGTCAAATAAAATAGCCAACAGCGCGGCTGGAATAGCGCCGGCTAAAATCATGTTCGTATTATTAAGTGCAATGCCTCCAAAAATAAATTCTCCCAAACCACCCGCAGCAATGTAAGCCGCCAGAGTTGCAACACCCACACTGATCACGGTGGCGGTACGTATTCCGGCCAATATAACAGGCATGGCGAGGGGCAGTTGTACTTTTAGAAGTATTTGTGCATCAGTCATTCCCATTCCCTTTGCTGCGTCCACTACTGCCGGAGCCACTTCCTTGATGCCGGTGTAAGTATTACGGATGACAGGCAGTAAAGCATATAAAAACAAAGCGGCAATTGCAGGAAAGGCACCAATTCCCAATAAAGGGATCAGAAATCCAAGCAGTGCGATAGAGGGGATGGTTTGTAAAATGCCGGCAAAACCCAAGACAGGAGCAGCAAATCGCTGTTTGCGCGCGATGATCACACCTAAAGGGAGGCCAATGAAAACAGCAATAAGCACGGCAGTAAAAGTAAGGCCGGTATGAGTAATGGTTTGCTGCCAAAGTTTACCCGATTGCTGTAGCATGAACTGCCAAAGGCTTTGTTGTTGTTCCATCAGCCTTGTTGTTTTTGTTTTTGAATCGCGATTTTTAAACATTCGAAAGTCACATGTCTGGCTGACCCGGTTTCTTCATCAAATGCATACACGTCAGTATCGTGGTTTGCTACTTCTTCCATGGCATGCCATAAAGTTTGGTCACTGGATAAAGTTGCATTCATGTGGTTTCTTACTTCCGGCAGATCATTCCAGATTTTTTTTAAACAGACCGATTGCCATTCCAGCTGGAAACGGTGTTGGTTAAAAAATTCCCGTACAAATCCATTGGCAGGATAAAAAAGCAACTCAGCCGGCGAGGCGAGCTGCTGCATTTTCCCTTTGTCCATCAAACCGATTTGATCGCCCAGTTCGAAGGCCTCTTGCACATCATGTGTAACCAGGATAATGGTTTTTTTCTTTAATTCATCCAGCTCTTTGAATTCCTTTCTGACAGCCGCCCTGGTGAGTAGATCTAAAGCACCGAAGGGTTCATCCATCAGGAGGATCGGCGGATCGGCAGCCAGTGCTCTTGCCAAACCTACCCTTTGTTTTTGTCCGCCGCTTAAGGCAGCAGGATACACGTTCCGGTATTCTTCCGGAGGCAATTGAAGCTTTTGTAGTAATTCATCTACCCTTTTCTGTATTTTTTGCTGAGGCCACTTTAAAAGTTTAGGCACAACCGCAATATTTTCTGCAACCGAATAATGAGGGAACAAGCCATACCCTTGTAACACATAACCCATACTCCTTCGCAAAACTTCAGGCGGTTGGGAGCATATATTTTTAGCATGAATAAAGATGGTACCGGAAGTGGGTTCAATTAACCGGTTAAGCATTCGAAGGGTGGTTGTTTTTCCTGAACCACTGGTTCCCAGAAGTACGAGTGTTTGTCCTTCTGTCACAGAGAAGGAAATATTATTTACAGCAACCGTGTTCCGGTATCTTTTTGTGAGTTGCTGCACTTCAATCATTACTTTGCTTCTTTTTGCATAAACAGGCTTATTTACCGATGCTGCATAAGTATATAAGCAGACAACAAAAATAGTGCGTTTGATATTAATATCCCGCTGCTATTCGTGGTAACTTCATATACTGAGAATCGGTGAAGTTCACCGAAAGCTCAGTCCTGCTTCAGATATAGAAGTACCTGAAACACCTGCCGGCAAAGAATTTGCCGTAACGTTCTATCATTAGTAATAAAATGCTAACTCAATTTCTCTGTCGGAATTTTTACCAACACTTCGCAGCCTTTCCTGCTTTGTGACTGAACATATAATTTACCTGCAAATAATTCTGCACGCCTTTTCATGTTTGCCATTCCAATACCATATTGGACATCATTCTCATTAAACCCTACCCCATTATCTGCAATTCTCATATGCAGATGGTGATCAAAAATAAAGACACTTAATTCTATTATTGAACAATGTGCATGTTCAACAATATTTCTCAATTGTTCCTGTAAAATGCGATACAGGTTTAGCTTAATATCCTGCGATATCACGCTCTCCCTCGAAGATTTATCGAAATAAACTGAAACCTGGTAAGCATCTGTAATATTGAAAGACTTTAAGAGACTTTTGAAGGCTTCTTCAAGCTTTGTATTATCAAAAAAAGCAGGCGCCAATCGGTGTGAAAGGTTCCTTATTTCATTGGTGGCCAAATTAATCGCTTCGTAGCTTTTGTTATACGACTGAACTGCCTGCGGTCCTAAAGAAGGCTTGATCATTCCGAGGCTCATCTTAGCTGCCGCAAGGATCTGGCATACATTATCATGTAATTCACTTCCTATTTCATAACGCTCATCTTCCTGTGTTTTTATGATCGCTTTTGTAATTCTATTTTCAAATTCATTTCTTTCTGTTACATCAATCGCAACGCATAAGATACCTTGACGCCCATTTATATCTATCGGAGAAGTATAAATTTCCACATTTATTTTTTGACCACACTTTTTTGCATGAGTGAATGAAGATTTATAATTTTTATTATTCAGGGAACCACTACCGTCTTCTTTCATCCTTAAAAATTCTTTTGCCGGTGAATCTTGCTTCCCCCGGATATCCATATAGGTCATTTTTAAAAACTCGTTTTTCGTATATCCGTAATGGTTGAGTGCAGCGTTATTAACGAGAACAAACCGGAATGTTTCGGGGTCGGTAACCCACATAGGTATTGGGGCCAGGTTAAAAAAATTACGGAATTTTAATTCAGATGCCATTAACGATTGCTGCAGTTTCTTTTTTTCTGTTACATCATTAAAAAATCCCATAGAACCTTCAAATGATCCATTCTTATATTCCAGGAGAACTGATCCTTCTAAATAAATTCTTTTTCCGCTTTTACTGTTAAATATGCGCTCAATATTGGTAACGATATTCGTCTCTGTTAGTCCTTCGTTTTCAGGCAATGATCCTTCTGCTAATAAATCAGAAAACTTCAAATCAGATAACTCATCATCACTGTATTCAAATCTTTTCTTAAAAGAATCATTGGCAAAAACGAATCTTCCCTCAGCATCGCACTTCTCAATGATCTCATTGGTTTGCTCGGTGACCGTGCGGTATTTTCGCTCGCTTTCCTTCAAAGCAATGGTTGTCCGGTGATCTTTTTTTGCAATGCGGATCAGAGTGAATCCTAAAGAAATTACCAGGATAATCAAGCCGATACTTATCCCCGTATTTATATTATTGATTTGAATGATCTCCTCGCCGATATTCCTGATCAAATTTTGGTCATGCTTTTTAACGGAAGTTAAAAGCCGGGAATTCAGATCCAGAAATTGATTATAAATTGGATAGAGCCGGTCTTCATATTCGGTTCTTAGCTGATCGTAGTTCCGATCATTTATCTGCTGAAAGAACTTTTCAAGATATTCAGTTTTTCTTGAGTAAAGTTGTTCCAGGCTTTTAAATAATTGATGTTCATCGCTGCGTGAAATGTATTTTTCCGACGCGATAAACAAACTGTCATCGCTTTTAACCCGTGAAATTATTTCATTTACATCAGCATGATTCTTATCATCATCATGGGAATAGGAAAGTTTCAAAAGAGCAATTTCCTGCTTCAGCTGGCGGTTATATAAATCTGTAAAAACAGTTTGCCTTTCGTTTGCTTTGGGAGCAATTTCGACAAGTAAGGAACTTGCCTTTCTCTGATTCCAGAATTCGTGATTACGGGAAATAACCAATAAAATAAAAAAGGCGCCATAGGTAAACAGGAGCAGCCAGGTACTATTGAGACCCCTTATATATTTTCTCATCTTTACAAAAGATATTTGGATCAAACAAAAGTATAGTATTTTACCAATAAATTAATCTATACCATTTAGTCTTAAAGCTGTTGCTGCCGTAAAAGCACGGTTGCTTTCTCAGTTTTCTTTTCCCTGCATGTACTACCTAAATAAAACGCTTATTGAATCAACCGCTCTGTTTTCTTTACTTCGCTCTCATTTTCAGCTTTCACCGGAATATTTATCTCTAACTCGCAGCCATTGCCGGGTGAAGAAAAAATATGAAATTTACCATCACATAATTCCACCCGCCTTCTCATATTCGAGAAACCAATTCCTCCTTTCACGCTATTTAGATCAAAGCCAATTCCGTCATCAGCAATCCGCATTTTAATTTTTCCATTTTTTAGAATTAAGTCAACTTCAATGTTTTTGCAGTCAGCATATTTAATTATGTTTCTCAATTGTTCCTGCAATATCCTGTATAGATTTAGTTGCACCTCCCTGCAGAGATTAATGTTCTCAATTAGTTTGTCGAAATATAAACAGATATTGTACTTTTTTTCAACGTTCGCGTTATTGAGTAATATGGCAATGGCTTCTTCCAGTGTGGAATCATTAAAAAAAGCAGGAGCCAGCCTGTGAGAAAGATTACGGATCTCTCTTGTAGCTAAATTGATATATTCCCTGCACTGGTGAAAAAGCTGCTTCCCATCCTCGTTAACAGATTTGGCCAAAACTCCAAGGGTGATATGGGTACTTGCCAGTATCTGGCAAATATTGTCATGAAGTTCCGCACCGATTTCGTAACGCTCATTCTCCTGGGTATTAATAATTGCCCTTGTCACCTGTTGCTCCAGATGGTTTCTTTCCGTAACGTCTGTAACAATCGCGAGCCGGTATTTCTTCCCATTGATAAAGAGAAAATTAGCCTGCACCTCTACTTCTAACAATTGTTTTGATTTAGTAAAATGACGGGAGCTTGTTTTATAAATGGTAGGTTGTTCGCCATGTATTTTAAGTTTTTCCTTAAAAGCACCATTACCTTCGGGTGAACGCACGTCAAGTACCGTCATGTTCAAAAATTCTTCTTCACTATAACCATACAAATCAATCGCCGCCTGATTTACCTGGACAAAGCGAAAGGTGTCCAGTTCAAACACCCATGTTGGCTGAGGATTCAGCCGAAACAATTCACTATACCTTTTCTCGGATTCCTTTAATTGGATTTGGGATAATTTGTGTTCGGTAATATCCCTGAAATATACGGACAATCCATTGTTTGGATAAACGCTTATCTCAAGCCACTTCTCCAGATCAGGATAGAAATATTCAAAAACAACACTTTTATTGGTTTCGAGCGATTCATGATATTTTTTGTAAACAACCGTGCCAATACTGCTTGAGAATACATCCCACAGGTATTGCCCGACTATTTTATTTTTTGGTGTCTTCAGTAGTTTTTCTGCTTCTTTATTCCAATAAGTTACCAGCCAGTTTTTTTCTACCCGGCAAAATGCGTCGCCAATACTTTCCAGGATGGCATCTTTTTCCTCATACAGTTTCAATATCTCTAATTCCGCTTTTTTTCTTTGATCAATATCCTGGAAACTTCCGTATATTTTTTTGCACCTGCCATTTACGATTTCCGCTTTGCCAATCGTTCTCATCCACTTTAGATTGCCTTTATGAGTATAGATCTGAAGATCATCCTGCCACGGTGTTCCGTTATTTACCGCTTCTTTTACCCGGGCAATGATGGTTTCCCGGCTATAACCTTCTTTAAAATGCGTGATTCCATCACGGAGGGTGGGCTTATAACCGGGAGGTGTCTCCCGAATCTCTTTAGTAACATCCGACCAGTAAACAGTCGCACTTTCTACATCAATTTCCCAGCTGCCAAGCCCCGCCAGCCGGTTGGATTTGTCGAGAAGCTGCTGTAGATTTTTCTTTTCGGTGATATCCTGTACCGCGCCTATCATCCGGATCGCCTTTCCGCTTTTATCCCTGATAATAATGCTTCTGTCAAGAACATAAGCATAACTTCCATCCGTTTTTTGAAAACGGTATTCACTCAGCCAGTTAGAAGCGGATCCCCTGGCCAGTTGATCTATTTCATGCAACACCCTGGCATAATCTTCCGGATGAACATGTTTTTGCCAAAAATCCTTATCTGATAGCGTCTTTGCATCATAGCCAAAATCTCTTATAAACCCTTCGCCCCAATAACAAGTATCGGTGATATAATCCCAATCATAAATTGCATCAAAAGTGGCTTTACTGGCATAGTGATATCTCATGTTACTTTCTTCCAACGACAATTTGAGGAGCTTCCTTGCGGTAACATCCTGTAAGGTTCCTTCAAAAACAACCGGCTCTCCTTTTTCATTCTTTTCAAGTTTTCCTAATTCATGGATCCATTTTACAGTTCCATTTGGCTGAACAACCCGGAATTCAAAGTCCATATTTTTATCACCCCGAAACACTGCAGACCTTTCCCTTGCAAACATTTCCTTATCCTGGGGATGAATGGCTTGAAAAAACATGTCATAAGTGACCTTTGAAACTTCCTTATTTACTCCAAGTACATTGAAAACTTCTTCAGACCAGAATAATTTATCTGTACGCAGATCTAATTTCCAATAGCCGATTTTGGCAATTTGCTGAGCCGCCAGTAGTTTTTTTTCGTTGCTT